>JANYKG010000029.1 GCA_025358205.1 Armatimonadota bacterium | reverse complement strand
CACCAACAGCCGATATCGCTTCTTTATCTGTTCCGGTGTCGCGGTTCTGGCAACCCCCAGAATCTCATAGTGATCTCGCTTGCCCGCCACGTTCTATTCCTTGTAGTCCAGTACATTCTGGTACTGACCCATCCAGAACTTGATCACGATCGAACCAATGAGTCCTCCCACAACCAATAGCGACAGCAATCCGAGAGAGAGAGTGAGCGAAGACATCAGCACTTCCGCGTCCTCCTCATTGTACTCGGCAGCCTTGTCCAGCATCTCGTCCAGCGTTCCGGTCTGTTCACCAGTAACGATCATGTCAAGCGCCATGTCCGGCAGAACGCGTTCGCTCCTCAGACCATCTGACAGCTTCTGACCGCGCTCAACCCATGCGCTAACACGTTTCAGCTTCGTCGCGAAGTACTGCTTGCCGGTGGCATCCGCAGCATACTGGATGGACGAGGACAGTGGTGTACCGGCAGCATACATCGCCGCCAGAACACGGTAGAACTTCGACAGCGCAAGCATCCTCATCAGCTTGCCCACCTTCGGGATTGCCAGCCACACAGTGTCGGCAGTCCTTCGGACCGATGGTATCTGGCTCACCAGTTTCCACCCAACCCACAGGCCCGCCAGGCACACAAGCGCTGGCATTCCGATGCTCAGGATCTGATGATAATATGACTGAAAGCCTTCGAGTATGAGGATAGGCACGTTCAGTATCAGGGGAGTCAGAACAAGAAGCACCTTCGGATAGAGAGTGGCCAGACGCAGCCGATTCCGCACCTTGTTCTCATGCTCCAGATATCCCGCTATTCTGCCCACCATCACGTCAAGCGTTCCACCGGCCTCAGCCGCGCGGATCAGGGCAACGTGCAGGTCAGGAAACAGCGCAGGATGATGCGTCATAGCCTCACTGAGCGGGCCGCCCTGGTTGATAAATGCCAGCATATCCTCCGCCGCCTTGCGCAACGCCCGACTGCCACCACGTGTACACAAGCCGTTCATCGTCTGGCTCAGGCTCATACCGGCCTTCAGCATGCTTGCGAACTGCCTGTAGAAGACCACAAGCTGCCCGATCGTCGCCCCGCCTAATATTGGGTTGAATACCCACCGCACAAACAAGCTGAACGGGTTCACCGACTCGCTCAACGATCTGACTTCCCGAACCTCCATGATGTAGTTACCCGACTCCTGAAGACGTGTCACCACAGCACGGCGGTCTTCCCCGACCATCTTGCCTTCCACCGTCCGCCCGTTCTTATCTTTTACCTTGTAAGAAAATGTATTCATTCTGTTGGGAACTGATGCTCCATCCAGTTCATCAGAGCCGGCTCTACCATGGCTATGGAGATCGCCGCTGCGCCCATGACGATGATATTGACGAGAATAGCGACTCGGAGACTCATCCACCTGGCCTTCCCCAGTGAATATGTTGCCGCATCTTCATAGTATACCGCCATCCGCTGAAGCGTGTCAGGCACATGACCGGTCGTCTCGCCTATTGCGAGCACTCTGTGGTCCTGGCTGCTGAACAGATTGGTACTCGCAATCGCCTCGCTCATACGCACGCCCGAGCGAATCGAGCCGGTCTGAGCGTACAACTGCGCGGAAACTGCCATGTTCTCAGCCGCTCTGGATGCCGCGTCCCAGGACTGGATCGGCGGTATCCCCGCATCCTGCAGCCGCCAGAGAATCCTGGAGAATGACGCCAAAGACCTATCTCTGCTTGCCCTGCCGGCCCAGGGCACTTGCAGCAGGAGCCGGCTCGAAGTCGGCCGCATGGTAGGCAGCCTCATCACATACATCAGAACGAAGTACCCTATGACCAACATCACTTCCGGGATAACCACGTACTTTGCCGAAAACTGAAGTCCATGTATTATGCCTGGCATGACGTTCTCAAGCGTCGCGGCATTTCCCGAGAAGATCATGGGGGGTACAGGTATCAATGGTATTGTGAGCAAAGCGTTGATCCATAGCCCCCACACCCACACCTTGCCAAAACGTACAGATGCACGCTGTGCCAGTTCGTAGTCGAGCGCAAGATCGCCGACCACTACAGCCAGAAAGCCGCCGATCTCGCCCGCCGTCACCACGCCCAGAATGTGTGGTGGAAACGCGCGCGGGAACTGGGCCATGGCCGAGGCCAGACTCTGCCCCGCCAGCACATAAGCCGAAAGACGCTGGCAGATGAACCTTAATCCACGGTTCGGTGTCTGATTGCCGATGTCGGAAACGGCCTGATGCACAGGGACTCCAGCCGAAAGATAGGACGACAAACCGCGGAAGAAGACTGTCATCTCCTTCGGCGGCGCGTTGGTCCAGTACACCTGCGCTGCATATGCCTGTTGGGGAGGGGCTCCCGCCCTGGGCGCAGCAGCAGCGGGCTGTCCGCCGACCGGGATCATTGCGCTCACCGAGTAGCCGCGAGCCTCCAGACGCAGGCGAGCCTCAGCGTCCGTGGGCGCATCCATCACCCCACGGAGAGGCTTCCCGGTCTTGTCTCGAACTTCATATCTGAACTGCGGCATAAAAACCTCTGATGAGTGAGCTGATGCCCTGGTCTACCTGGCTATCGAGGATAGTTCACTTATCACTTATCACTTATCACTCTTCGTCAGCTCTGCGTACCCGCTGATTCGCCAACGCCGCCAGCGCTTCGCTCGGACTCCGCCCATCCGGCAGCGCCAGGTCAGGTGCGATCTCGGAAAGCGGCGCCAGCACAAACGCCCGCTCTGCCATCCTCGGATGCGGAATCGTCAGCCCCGGCGAATCCATTTCCACATCGCCAAACAGAAGGATATCCAGGTCTATAACCCTCGGACCCCAGCGAATGTCCCGCACCCTGCCCATCGCGAGTTCCACACCGAGCAGATGATCAAGAAACTCATCCGGGCCGAGTTTCGTCTCTATCATGGCGGCGGCGTTCAGAAAATCAGGCTGGTCGGCATACCCCATCGGCTCGGTTTCATACATGGAAGAGACTCGCTCCACGCTGGTATCCGGGAGCGCCGCTATCTGTTCCAGCGCCCGTTGTATGTTTAGACGACGATCACCCAGATTTGATCCTAAGCTAAGAAAAACACCCGCCAATCAGCCCGCCCCTCTCCCTGCTCAGTAACACGCCGCGTATGCCTGCTCTGCGAATAGGCTCATTATAGCGGAACACGAAACCATTGTCACGCTTACAGACAGCGCGCGGGAGTGCGATGATAATCGAGCGATGCGGCGACATCACGGATCCAGCCTGCATCCGTCGCCCTGGCCTTCATCAACCGCCGGAATGGTTATGACTACCACGGACGGCCTGTGATCGGAAACCCCGGATGTCAGCTCAGACGGGATTGCGGAACCGGCCTTCGTTTTGCCTGAAAATGGTTTTGATGTCCATATCTGGTCAATCCCTTTTATGGAGGGCGCGATCAGAAACCCCGATGTCCGGAGCGCATCTGTATTGTCTTTTCCTTCCTGATAGGTCATATTCGCATCTGCCATGAACACACCGAGAAAGTCTTCATAAGGTTTCATCTGCTTAGCCAGGTACTTTATCTCCTGCAGTTGCGAATCTCTACTTCTGAGCAGGTTGAAATGACCGACGAAGGCGTGAAGCAGACGCCCGTCGGGAAGCTTGATCTCAGCCTGTATAGCGGCGCG
>JANYKG010000179.1 GCA_025358205.1 Armatimonadota bacterium | reverse complement strand
GCCTTTCCTATCACTCGCAGACGGTTCACAGGCCATTCAAGGTGTATGCACCTCCTCTCAACCTTGTGCCGCGCTGCGTGACAGCTTTGTTCCAGCAGACCAAGCCATTTTACCGAGCTTGCCTGCTGTAGCAGCTAACATTACACCCCTCGCGCCTATTATCCTCCGTCTCGCAAGAAAAAAGCCCCGAAATATTTTTCCGGGGCTTCCTTGCACATGTTGAATGCCGTCTCATTCCACTATCCGAATGAGATCAGGTGAGGTTGTCAGCGATGCTTCCGTTGAAGACAGCCGGTTGAGAACTCCTCGGACTATCACGTATCGTCCGGTGGTTAGGCCGTGGTTTGCGGCATAGACCTTGACGGGCATACTGGAGCCGTCGTCCACTGTGAAAGAGCCGCTGTCCAACACTGCGACTCTGCCCCAGACCATGAACAGGGCCTTCGACTGCACATCAGATATTATCTCCTCAAAAGTGGCTCGGTTGCTTAAGGAGTATACGGGGGCGGTGGTATAACCGTGCAGTATATCAGTTGAAGTATTGCCGGCAGCATCTCGGACATCCAAACGAATGGAATGCCATACCTGTGCGTTATCTGCAGATATCGAGCCTGACCAAACCCCTCCGCTGTAAGTGAGGGGGTGTTGGTCGGCGGTGACCGTCTGAACCCCTACGTTATCGGTGGCGCTCACCTGAACCTGGACCTGGTCCCCAGAAGCAACGAGAGACGGGAGCACCACCACTGAACTTATTACAGGCGGTGTTAGATCCGCGAACAGAACCGTACTCACCGCCGACCAGGATCCATATCCTCCTCCACTCAACTGCGACTTGCCATACATTTTGCCGTCGGACTGGAAGATGAAGACCTGCAACAGGCCGTTGTCATGGTGTCCTATTATGGGCGTCCCGATGGCTGTGCCGCCCAGTGATTCCCAGGCGCTCCAGGCTCCGTCAACGACCGTCTGCTGACTTCGCATGACATGCCCGACGCCATCGGTAAAGAACATTTCCTGAAGGCCAGAGGGAGTGCGGGCCAGCACAGGATCAGACCCGGCGGAAGCGCTGAGCGTGGTCCATCCGATCCAGGATGTGCCGACATCGGCGCTGGTCTGGGTATTGCATCGCAGCGTCCCATCGGTGAATCGGCAGTATATCTCGGTGCGGCCGTCGGAGGTTCTGCCTGCAGCGGGCTTACCGGTGATGGGTCCGCCGAGAGCAGTCCACGCCGACCACGAGCCGTTGTTGAGTTGGTATTTCCAGTAGAGTAGGTTGTCGGTTCCACGCGCGTAGACCTCCTGCCGGCCCTCCCATGTGAGTGCGACCACAGGATCACCGGACAAGCTGCCGCCAAGAGATTCCCAAGCCTGCCAACCACTGCCCGTGGCTTCCCATTTGTGCTGGATGCTGCCGTCGGACATCCTGCAGAAAACATCTAATCTGCCGTCCGGACTCTTCCCTACCGACGGTTTGCCTTCGACTGGTCCGCCGAGGCTGGCCCAAGCCGACCAGCTACCGCCGGGAGCGCTTTGCATGCGGTAATAGAGGTTGCCGTCGGAGAACCGCGCGAAAACCGTGTTGCCTTTGTTGCGATTGGTGGCTGCCACTGGGTCGGATGCCGCCGTACCCAGCATACTACCCCATGAACCCCAAGCGCCGTTGAGCGTCGTTTGCTGCATTGAGTAGACAGCGCCGGTGATACTGCGGGCGAACATACCCATCTTTCCCCTGGTGTCCGTCACGACCGGAGCTACCGATGGGTAAGTATAGTAAGGATATCGGCCATACACCAGGTTCGGCATCACGGCGATGAGAACGCCGCCTCCGTGATAGAGCCACACATGGGCGATTTGGGTCGCATTGTAGACCACATGATCCCAGCGTGCGTCGGCGCCTGCGGGATCGTTGCAGATGTAGTCGCCGGTGGATGTGACGCCGACCATCAGCGTAAGGTGCCCGTCGGTGGACGATATCGGCGAGTTCGTCAGTTCGCCCGCGCTGTATGCCATGGTCATGATTATGGCATTACCAGCAGCGATATTATCCCTTATGGGCTGCTGGCCGTTGGCACGCATTGTATATGCCTTGAACCCGTGCTTGGCTGCAGCCTGCGCGATGAATGGCCAGTTGCCGTAGAGTCCATTGTAGCTATCGTATGCATCCGCCGCGATGGTCTCAGTGGGCAGATCGCAGCCGTAGTAGTCCTCAGCCATGGTCATAGAGGTCGGTCCGCATATGACACCGCCGATGTTCGGAACCCAGTATTGGGAACGCCACTCGACCGGCAGGGACGTCGTGACTCCGGGGCCGGACAGCGGCACGTAGGATATCAGAGTGTTCGTATCGGCATAGCATAAAGACATCAGGCGCAGGGTTGGCGTTTTGCCGGTTGTGTTTGTATAGAGTGTGACACGGTACTCGATCTGGGGCCAGGTGTTGTTCAGCATGAGCGTGTCAATGTCAATGTAGCCGTAGGTATCGCTTTTAGTGCGCTTGATGCCGCCGGGGATAGTTCCTATGCGGGCTACCTCATACCAGGCCGTGGCTGTGCCGCCATTCACCGCCCGAACCTCTGTCCTAACTCCGGTGCCGGAGGGCATGTCCACGTTCCACGATGGCACCACATTGTTCACCGCGAAAGGTGCGCTTGTTCCCGTGAAGCTTGCAACACCGCTGGTGGCGGACGAAGTCAGGCGAACGCCGGCGCCCGATACGTACTGGGCGCCCGATCCTAGCGCAATTGCCCCCTGAGCAACCTGAAGGTCAAAGACGGTTGTAGAACAGCGAGGCGAAGTGGTCTGGGCGAACACAGCGGAGGCGAGAACCAGCAAGGCCAGAATCACTATATTTACTGCCAAACGCATAACGCCTACCCCTATTCTGTGGTGCGCACTGTTTTCATTATACTTCATATCCGCTGAATGTCAAATGAAAAATGAAACTGCCGGTCTTGTGAGGCGAACTTATGATTTGGAACCCGCCGACTTCCTGCTTCGTCTAAAGAGGTAAGGAGCGCTACTATGCAGACGAGCATTAGCCAAAGCATAAAAGCATCTCCGAGCGCTGCGAACACTTCCCAGGTGTCCAGGTTTCCATTCCGCCTTTTTTCGGGTAAACCCTTGACAAAGCAAACGATCTGCGTTATGATAGGACAAATGGCGAACTTAAGTTTGTATAGGAGGCACAGGATGGCTTCAAGTCAACTAACCTATCCGGTAGCATTCTCAAGGCGCAGGCCCATTATTCGCGCTCGTGATCTCGGCTGGCTGCTCATGGCGCTGTCTGTTATGGCAGCATGCATCATGGTCATGATCTTCTGGGCGCAAAGCGCATCGGCAAATAGAGTTCAACCCGTCATGAAGGTGATTATCGTTCACAACGGCGATACCCTGTGGAGTCTTGCGTCGAAATACGGCGATCCTCATCAGTATATTCTGGAGCGAGTGGATGCTCTGGAGAAAGCAAACGGTCTTAAACAAGGGGCAGTTCTGCGCGCAGGACTGGCGCTGAATGTCCCTGTGGCAAATCCCAGCCTGAAGCTGTATTACGGGGGTAAGATATGCAAACTAACAGACGAACAACCAAGCCGCTCAGAGTTCTGACTGATGCGTTCATAGCCGACGATGGCCCTTCCGGGGTTGGCGCCGTGGCGGTCAACGCTCCTTCGGCATATATCTCAAGCGTTTTCGAGCAGCGGATGGGGCCGCCGGAAGAGCTTTATCTGCGCGCCATACTTTACGGATTGCAGATCGGCAAAGAACTGGGCGCGTGCAACATCAGCGTACTTTGTCCGGACGAAACCGCCGTGAAGATAGCGAACCGAGAGCTTGCCTTGGAGCACGGCAGCCCGCTAGCGCCGCTTTACATGCGGATCAGGGCGCTGATCTACACCTATGCGCAGGCCGAGGTTCGCGCAGTACCCAGATCGCGAGTCAAACACGCGCGGTCACTGGCGCTCTCCGCCAGCCGCATGCCAATTCGCCGGGCAAACCCGCAGTATGAGCTGTTTGCCGCGAGGTAGACGGCTCTGACGCGACCGCGTACGATCACTGTGTCTGGTCAGGCGTCCTCTACCTCCGAAGACGAGTTCTTCTGAAACCGAGGACGCCGAGTCCGGCCAGAAGCGAAATCAGACCGGGCGGATCAGGCACAACTCCATGCCACATGATGGCTTGATGTTCATCTGTCAAGGAGTCACTCGCATAACCGACGACCCAAATGTCGTTTCCATCTGTCTGAATCGCTGTCGCGCGTGAGGTAGTGAAGCCCGGTGTCAGCAGCGCGTGCAGGTCGAGCCAACTACCCGCAGTCCCGTTCCATATGCCCGCATGCAGGTCCGATCCCGTCGCCGACCCCCATGCCTCTCCTGCCTGCCAGTAGCCCGATATACCATATGCGGTCGAGCCGCCGTCGTCATAAGGATTGAGGTCGAGCCAGCTCTCGGCCGTCCCACTCCACAAACCGGCATGATACAGATCGCCAAATTTTGCGTACCCGACCTGCCGTCCGCCCGAGACTCCAAAGGCTTCCGACACGGTTGCGCCGGTTGGGTTAAGGTCCTGCCAGCTTGCCGCTGATCCGCTCCATAAACCGGCATGGTACTTGTCGCCGGTCGCGGGGCCTTTGGCTGATCCCGCCTGCTGTCCGCCCGCAACGCCATTCACCCAGGACGCGTTGATGTCGTCAGGGTTGAGATCAACCCAACTACTCGCGCTCCCGGTCCACAGTCCGGCATGTGGAAACCCCGCGATCAAAGCGCCTCCGCCCTGCTGTGTCACGGAAATGCTGTATACCCATGAGTCCGTGTAATCTGATGGATGCAGGTCCACCCAGCTATCCGCCGACCCGCTCCACAGAGCGGCGTGCTCGTGGTTGCCTGTCGCCAATCCATAGACGGAACCTGCTTGCTGAGTACCGGACGCGCCGTACGCATGAGAGTAGGGCATTCCGGTAGGATTAAGATCAGACCAACTACCCGATGATCCGGTCCAGAACCCTGCATGAACGTAGTCGTCGAAGTAAACGTTCCCCACCTGTTGTCCGCCTGCGACGCCTTGCGCCTCGGAAGACACGTCTTCCGACGGATTCAAGTACGTGACAGTCCACTCAGCGTGTGCCCGCGGGCAAGAAGCCCATACGAGTGTGAACAGGAAGGCTACCCAGACCAGGCGCTTACTTTTCATGTCATTCTCCTTCTGCCCATACCGGTGCGCAGGCTGGTTCAGCCTCGCCCTGCAATGCAGGCCATGTGGAATTGTCTCACCATTCCCGTGAGCTGTCAATATCAGTTCGCATATCAAGCGGCAAAACCGGTATAATTACCAGGATTTGGAGCCGTGCACCAGAACCCACCTGCAGATGGTTGGTCGGTGTTTTGGAGTGCGCGTGCCGGGGTATTCAAGATCAAGCGCGCGTTCAACGCTGAGGAGATGAACAGGACAGTGACTACAGCAGCAGAGATCAACCTTCACAAAGGCATACTGTATGACAAGCTAGCGGACGGACGCGCGCGGTGTAACGTCTGCCAGCATCGGTGTACCATCGCCGAGGGGAAGTTCGGTGTCTGCCGCACGCGCACAAACAAGGGCGGCGACATCTACTCCACCATCTACGGCCTGGTCTCGTCCATGTCCGCCGATCCCATTGAGAAGAAGCCGCTCTACCACTACATGCCCGGCAGCAAGTGCTTCTCGCTCGGAAGCTTCGGCTGCAACTTCCACTGCGTCTTTTGCCAAAACTGGCAGATCGCCTACGCGGACGGCGCCAGCATCAAGGATGGGCAGATGGTCTCGCCTGAGCAGGCCGTCCACCTCGCCAAACGGCACGGCTGCAAGAGTATCTCATGGACCTATAACGAGCCTGCTATCTGGCTGGAGTACACGCTGGACTGCGCCAAACTTGCCCATGAGCAAGGCATCAGAACAGTCTACGTGACCAACGGATTCGCCACACCCGAGCACCTGGATGTCATCGGCCCGTACCTGGATGTCTACCGCGTGGACATCAAGAGCTTCTCGGACGATTTCTACAAAGAACTGATCAACGTCCCGAAGATGCAGGGCATCCTGGACGTAGCGAAAATAGCTAAGGACAAGTGGAACATGCACATGGAGTGTGTGACGAACATCATCCCGGGAAGGAACGATGACCCGGACAACCTGCGCGCGATTGCGAGTTGGATCTGCGCGAACCTGGGCGAGTTGACGCCCTGGCACGTGACCCGATTCTTCCCCTGCGCCCAGCTCACCGACGTACCGCCGACTCCTCCTGAAACGCTGGAACTAGCGAGGACCATCGGACGTGAGGCTGGGCTGAAGTTCGTCTACATCGGCAACATTCCTTCCGACCAGAATACCAACTGCCCGACCTGCGGGAGTCTGGCCGTGGAGCGCGCGGGGTATAATACGTATGTAGAGGCCGTCACCGACCAGGGCGCGTGTACGAACTGCGGTGCGGACCTGGGGATTGTGATGACCCTGGAGAATGGCTGATGGTTGATGGTGGATGAGACGAATTTCGTATTGCGTAGTGCGTATCGCACAAAAGAATGCGACGCCACAAAAGCACGATATGTAATACGGAACACGAAATACGCAGGTTATTTCCTGCATTCCTGGGTTCCTCATAGGTAATCCCAAGAGGTCAGCATGTTCGAGGATCGAGTAGATGCCGGAAGAAGACTCGCCGCGCGGCTTGAGCAGTACCGTGGGCTGGATGTAGTCGTGCTCGCCATCCCGCGTGGTGGGGTTGTCATCGGCTACCAGGTGGCATCGGCGCTCGGCGCACCTATGGATGTCGTTGTCCCGCGTAAGATCGGCGCGCCCGGCCAGCCGGAGTTTGCTATCGGCGCAGTCGGAGACGATCAGGTCGTGCTGGATGATTTGGCGATCAATCAGCTCCACGTGACACAGATATACCTGAGGGAAGAGATCGAACAGCAGAGACAGGAAATCGTGCGGAGGATGCGCCTGTATCGGGGTGACAAGCCGTTTCCCGACCTGACCGGCAAGACCGCCGTCCTGGTGGACGACGGCATGGCAACCGGGGCAACCACACTCGCAGCCGCACGAGCCGTTCGCGCCAGGCATCCCGGCAGGCTGGTCCTCGCCGTACCGGTGGCCCCCAGGGAATCCATAGAGAAGCTCCGCCCCGAGGTGGATGAGATCATAGCGCTGGAATCACCCGAGCCGTTCTATGCCGTCGGCGCATGGTATGCGGACTTCGACCAGACCACCGATGAAGAAGTGATTGACCTGATGAACCGCACCGCGCCTCCTGCCATGTAATTCGCACACCCCGCTTGAGTAAGCAACCGTGCAATGCGTCCTTCGCGACCATGGCGTCGGAATCCGCACAGTGGAATGATTGACATATTCCGGTCTGCACTCGTATGATATACTCACTGGGGGAGACAAGCGTTTCCCCCACATCCTGCCCACTGCGAAAGACTGCATGACATTGTCACTACGTGAAGCTGATCGGACTGAATCTGTGCCTGCACCTGCACCGCCGCGCATCCTTGGCGCACGGGCGTTCGTGCTTGCGCTACTGCTCATTCCGCCAAACTGCTACTGGATCATCATGATGGAAAAGGTGTTGCGCGGGCCTTTTCCCACCAGCATCTCCATCTTCGCCAACGTCATTTTCATACTCGCGGTCATCTACGGACTCAACTGCCTGGTCCGCCGAATCCGTGAGTCCTGGGCGTTCAACCAGGCGGAACTACTGCTGGTGTACGCCATGCTGGGGATGGCATCCGCAATAGCAGGACATGACAGCGTGCCAACGCTGATAATGATGTTGGGGCATCCTTACAGGTTCGCCACCCCCGAAAACCACTGGATGGCGAAGTTCGGCGAGTACCTGCCGAAGCCGTTGATGGTCTCGAATATGGACGTGCTGAGCGGCTACTACAACGGCGCTTCCACTCTGTACACCAAAGCGAACCTCATGGCGTGGGCTCCTCCGCTTGCCATCTGGTCGCTTTTCATCATCGCCATGCTGGTCGTTTTCATGTGCGTGAACGTGCTCATCCGCGCACACTGGATGGACCGCGAGAAGCTCTCGTTCCCCATCGTCTACCTGCCGCTGGAGATGAGCGACACAGACGGCAAGCTGTGGAAGAGCAAGCTGATGTGGGGCGGGTTCGCGCTGGCCGGCGGGATAGACGTGGTAAATGGGCTGCATTTCCTGTATCCGAGCATTCCTGAGATCATGGTGCGGTTCGTGGACCTGGCGCCGTACTTCACCACAAAGCCCTGGAACGCCATGGGCTGGACTCCGTACATGCTCGATCCGTTCACCATCGGGCTGGGGTTCCTGCTGCCGGTTGACTTGCTCTTCTCCTGCTGGTTCTTCTACATATTCTGGAAAGCCCAGCTTGTGATAGCAAGCGCTATGGCCATAGACACCATACCGGAGTTCCCATTCATCCGCGAGCAGTGCATAGGCGGTTTCATGGCTATCGTGGGCTTTCTGCTCTACTCGGCCAGGGGCACCATCAAGCAGATCTACTACCGGGCCACGTCCCAACCTTCGGAGATGGACGACTCGAAGGAGGCGATGAGCTACCGGAGCGCGGCAATCGGGGCAGCGCTCGGCACGGCGTTTCTGGTGGGCTTCTTTGTGTGGATCGGCTTGTCGCTCTACATAGCCATAGCTGCAATGCTTATCTATCTCGCGCTCTCCGTGGCCGTCACCAGGATGCGCGCGGAGCTTGGGCCGCCCGTACACGACCTGCACTTTTCCGGGCCGGACCACATACTCACGCGCATCATGGGCACGGAGTCCATGGGCGCTCGTTCGCTCACCAGCCTGACATTCTTCTATTGGTTCAACAGGGCATACCGCAGCCACCCGATGCCTGTGATGCTGGAAGGGTTGAAGATGGCACAGGTGACCAAGGTTTCTCAGCGGCGGTTTATGTGGGGGATGATGATAGGCGCCGTGGTAGGCATCTTCGCTACGTACTGGGCGTTTCTCCACCTGGCGTACACCTACGGCACCGGCGCGAAGTTCGCCTCTGGCATGTGGTTTAGCCAGGAAGCGTATAACAGGCTGGATATGTGGATAACCGCACCAACCAAGCCGAATCTGCCGGCGATCTGGGCGATGATAATAGGCGCGGTGTCGTGCATATTCCTCAACATCGTGCGACTGAGAGGCGGCTGGTTCCCGTTCCACCCCATAGGCTATGCGATATCCGGTAGCTGGTCCATGAACCTGTGCTGGTCGCCGCTGCTGATCGCGTGGATACTGAAGCTAACCGCGCTCAAGTTCGGCGGGCTGAGGCTGTACCGAAAGGCCATACCGTTCTTCCTGGGGCTGATACTGGGGCGGTGCGTTATGGGATCGTTCTGGAGTCTATACGGCATCATCTTCCATACGCCGACGTACAACTTCTGGGGCGCTTGATCTATTCGCGCATGACGACTTCACCCGCTGAGACGCTGACCACTCCGTCCACGGTTCTGACCAGCAGGCTGCCGCTGTCATCCACGCCTTCCGCCGTGCCTTTCACATCAGCGCCCCCGCTAACGACGGAGACCTGCCGACCTGCCGTGCAATCGAACTCGCGCCACTCCGCCAGAAGCAGACCGAATCCCTCGCGCAAATACGCCGAATAGACCTTTTCAAACGACGCGACCAACACATCCTCGGCTTGCTCCACTGATACCGGACGCCCGGATTCGAGCGTGATGGAGGTTGCTGTTTCGGCTATCTCAGGCGGAAAAGCTGTGTTTCCGACATTCAGGCCGATGCCCACGACCACGACCAGGGCTTCCGCATCGGGACGGGCCTCGACGAGTATGCCGCCGACTTTGCGCCCGTTCAGGAGCAAGTCGTTCGGCCACTTGATGCCGGGAATCAGGCCGGACACGCGCCGCACGGCTTTCGCCGCCGCGACCGCCGCCACGAACGCTATCTGCCACACGCAGTCGAACGCGATACTCGGTCGAAGGATGATGCTGAGGTAGAGGCCGTCGCCGGGCGGAGAGGCCCAGGCCCTGCCGAGCCTGCCGCGCCCGGAGGTCTGCTCACGTGCAACCACGACGGTACCCTCAGGTACATCGTCCGCAGCCATACGCAGGGCGGCGTCATTGGTGGACGACACTGATGTGAGGCGATGAACGATGATATTCATTGGCTGATGGCAGGCTTCATTCCACTATATCCAGACTCAAGTCGAGCGCCTGTACCGAGTGAGTGAGCGCGCCGACGGAGATCAGGTCCACGCCCGTCTCGGCGATCTCGGCGACGGTCTCCTCGCTCACGTTGCCCGATGCCTCGGTGAGCGCGCGGCCCTTGCACATAGCGACGGCTGTTTTGAGTGTGGACAAATCCATGTTGTCCAGCAATATCATGTCCGCGCCGGACTCCATCGCCTCGCTGACCTGCTCCAGCGACTCCGCCTCGACCTCGATCTTGATGGTGTGCGGAGCGCCTGCCTTCGCGTCCTCCACCGCAGCCCTGATGCCGCCAGCCGCCCATATGTGGTTATCCTTGATGAGTACTGCGTCATACAGCCCGAAGCGGTGGTTCTGCGCACCGCCCGCTCTTACGGCGTACTTGTCCAGCACTCTCAGCCCTGGCGCGGTCTTGCGGGTATCCACTATCTGCGCGTCCGTGTGGCTGACGAGTTCGACCATGCGCGCGGCCTTGGTGGCTGTGCCGGACATGCGCTGCAGGAAGTTCAGCAGCGTGCGCTCAGCCGTGAGTATGACCGCCGTTGGGCCGATGATTCTGGCTATGCTCTGGCCGGCGACCACTTTCTCTCCATCACGGACAAGCGGTATGAAGTAGACCTCTTTGCCATTGCCGACGGAGAACGCACATGCTTCGATGCCGCCCGCCGCGATACGCTCAGCAGCGTTTGCAGCCTGAGTATCGAACTTCACCGCGTTCTTCAGTAGTTCCTGGGCATTCATTTCGTGCGGGCGATGCTCGTGCTTGATGAGGCGGTAGACCGATGCGTGGCCGACCGAGTAGACATCCGCGGCCAGTTCCAGGACCACCGCCGCGACCTGCAGGCCGGCGACGATGCCTTCTTCCTTGGCGATGATCTCCGCCTTGGATGTGGAGTCGGAAGGCACGGTCAACGCCGTGGTGATGTCACCCGTCCCTACGTCTTCGGCCAGCGCTCTGGCTACTATGGTTCTTACTTCGGCAAGATTTAGGTTCATAGTCCTTCTCTCCTAGCCTGCATTATGCATAAAATGCATAATGCAGGGCCTTCTGAGCATTATTCAGCTTTACGTGAATAATGCGGGTATGCAGGAAATCCAGCGGAATTCATGGCTCATGGCTAATGGCTGAGCGCGCATGGCTCCCATGTTCCCCATCAGCCATTTCCCCATTCCCTTATGCGATTGCGATCATCCGCTCGATGGCGGCCCTTGCGCTATTCATTATACTCTCTGGAAGCTCAATTGGATACTGCCCGTCTTCCAGCGACCAAGCCAGCTTCTCCAGCGTGATCTTCTTCATGTTCGGACAGACCGCCATGTCGCCGACATGGTAGAATTTCTTTTCAGGGTTCTCACGCGTCAGGCGGTGCAGGATATCCGCTTCCGTGACAACGATGAACTCCTTAGCGCTGCTCTCTTTCGCGTATCGGATCATGCCCGATGTGCTGCAAACCGCGTCCGCCAACTCCCACACCGCGCGGCGGCACTCCGGGTGCGCCAAAACCAGCGCGCCGGGGTGAAGCTCCTTCTGCCGCAGAACGTGTTCCGGCAGTATGCGCATGTGCGTAGGGCAGAACCCCGGATATGGGATGATCTTCTTGTTCGTTTTCGAGGCCACGTACTCGGCCAGGCACTTGTCCGGCACGAACAGAATCTCGTCCGCGTCCAGGCTCTCAACAACCTTCAAGGCGTTGGCGGAGGTGCAGCAGATGTCCACCTCGGACTTGATGGCGGCGGAGGTGTTCACGTATGCGACCACCGGGCGGCCTGGATACCGCTCCTTGAACTCCCGAAGCTGCTGGAGGGTTATCATGTCTGCCATGGGGCATCCGGCCTCCAAGTCGGGCAGCAGAACGGTCTTATTGGGCGAGAGAATCTTCGCGGTCTCGGCCATGAAGTGGACTCCGCAGAAGACGATGGTGCCCGCGGTGGTCTCGGCGGCTTTTCGGCTCAGCTCAAGCGAGTCGCCGACGAAATCCGCCGCGTCCTGAACCTCGCCAAGCTGGTAATTGTGCGCGAGAATCACCACGTTCTTATTCTTTCGCGCCGCACTTATCCGTTCCAGAAGATCACACTCACTCATTCACTTGCTCCCCGCTTGCTCCTACTCGCTTGCCCGCCGTAGCTTAAGCGAAGGCGGGTACTCGTACTCGAAATCCCTATTTACCGCTTCGTGGGCGGCGGAATTCGCCGATTGCCGCTTCCACGCCTTTGTATACCGAGTCCACGCCCGCCAGCTTGATCTTGCCGTTTCTCGCCGTCTTCTTCAGGCTGTGCGCCGGGACGATGGCCCGCTCGAAGCCCAGCCGCTCCGCCTCGTTCACGCGCTTGTCCATCTGGCTGATACCGCGTACCTCGCCCGCCAAGCCGACCTCGCCGATCACGATGGCCCTTGGGTCAACCTCCAACTCCTTCAGGTTCGACGCCACTGCCACCGCTATCGCCAGATCAAGCGCAGGCTCCATGATCTTCACCCCGCCTGCCACGTTCACAAAAACGTCCTGGTTCGCGAAACTGAGGCCCACGCGCTTCTCCAGCACCGCGAGAATGAGCATCGTTCGGTTGAAGTCCACGCCGGTTACCATCCGCCTCGGTGCGGCGAAGTATGACGTCGCGACCAGCGCCTGCACCTCCACCAGCAACGGGCGGGAACCCTCCATAGACGCCGCCACCACCGACCCCGGCCCGTGCATGGACCGCTCGGAAAGCAGTATCTCGGATGGATTGGAAACCTCCGTCAGACCTTCTTCGCGCATCTCGAATATGCCCAGTTCATCGGTCGAACCGAACCTGTTTTTCACCGCACGGAGTATTCGGTATATCTGATGCCTGTCGCCCTCAAAGTAGAGCACCGTGTCTACCATGTGCTCCAGCACCCTCGGCCCGGCGATTGCCCCTTCCTTCGTCACATGGCCGACGATGAAGATGGGGATGCCCGTGGTTTTGGCGATTCGTGTGAGCACGCTGCAGCACGAGCGCACCTGGCTGACGGTGGCAGGCGCGGACTCCAGTGATGGATCGTACATCGTCTGGATGGAATCTATGACCACCATGCCCGGCTTCACGGAGCTGATGCACGCCTCCACCTGCCCGATCTCTGTCTCCGGCACGATGTAGAAATCGTCCGTGGCCACGCCCAAGCGGTCCGCCCTCAGCTTGATCTGCTCCGGCGATTCCTCGCCCGAGACGTAGAGCACCGTTCCCTTGCGGCTGAGGTTGCTGGAAACCTGGGTGAGCAGGGTGGACTTGCCAATCCCCGGGTCGCCGCCGATGAGCACCACGGAGCCGGGCACTATGCCGCCGCCTAGCACGCGGTCGAACTCGCTGATGCCGGTGCCGGTGCGCCTGTGATCGCTGGAGACAACCTGGGACAGGGCTTGCGGGGCGTTGAAGGGAACGCCGACATCCCGTTTTGCGGTACTGCTTGGTCGCACGATCTCTTCAGAGAAAGTGTTCCACTGGTCGCAGTCCGGGCAGCGGCCGAGCCACTTCGGGGACACGTAGCCGCACTGCTGGCACACGTATTTTGAGTGGATTTTGGCCATCGGGTGATTCCCTCGGTTCACAGTTCTGAGCATTATTCACGCTGTTCGTGAATAAGCGGACTGAGAAAATTATACCAGATGCTTGCTCTTCGCTTCAAACGCGGTGGGAGCGCCGGCGTCCCCGCCCGCTCCGGAACAGAGGCGAGCGAGGACGCTCGCGCTCCCAATCAGAATCTACAACTCGGCGATCTTCACCACTTCAGCCCAGGAATCGCGGTCCAGGAAGCTGCCTTCAACGTTCTCTTCCATCTCCATGAACATCTTGTACGGAACGCTGAAGGAGAGGATGTCCTTCCCCAGTGAGCGGTCTGTGATCTTCCGGGCGGAGATATCGGTCAGCCCAACGATCGCTTTCGGCTGGTCGGACTCGCCTTCGCGGTAGACGAAGATGCCGGTCTGGTGGCACCCCGCGCCCATCGGCATAGTCACGTTGTCCCCGGTCTCCCTGCCGTAGTTGGCAAGCACAACCAGCGCTGAGAGCTGGTCGGGGTCTACCAGGAGGATGATTGACTTGGGATCCTCATCTTCGCCGAGCATCTCCAGCGGCCTGAAGACGACGTACTTGGCGGGGATATCCACGATCGGCAGTGACTCGACAAACTTGCGGGCAAGCTCCGGGGTCTTGATATATCGCTCGCCTTCCAGCACATCCGGCATGGCTTCCGCCAGCTTGCGTCCCTGCTCGGTCTTGCAGAGATCAGGGTTCCCTGTGGACAGGAATCGCTCGATTCCGCCTGGGAACTGGGAGTACTGCTCTCCGAACCCCGCGCCGACGTAGCCGCCCTTGCATCCGCAGGTCTGCCTGCTCGCCACTGCAACCCGCCCCTTCGCCGCCGAAGCGACCAGCGACATCAGGCAGCCCCACTTGCCTTCCACGAACTCCACCGCGCCCTCGGGCTTCTCGTCCGCCCAAGTCAGCGCCACCGGCGCGTACTTCATCCTGATAGCCTGTGCGATCTTGCTGTTCATTTTTCCACCTCTAATGTGTCTATACCCCAACCGGAGAGTCGTGCCCTCCCGGAGGGGCAAGGCCCCGGTGCTATCCCAGCCTGCTGGCAACGCCCCAGGTTTCGGGTTCGGAGAATGGCCCGAGGGCTGAAGGCCCGGTCTATCTTCGTCGGGCTACCCATCACCTGCTGGCGCGCGATACTCGCCGACTATGCGCTCGACATCACTCTCAGTAAGGCCTAGTTCCCGTGCAGTCTGCGCTCCGGTCTCGCGGATCGTCCGCCATCGGCGGTTCTCGATGTACTGTCGGGCCGCCTCGCGGAGTAGTTCGCTTCTGGTACGCTGTTCAGACCGAGCGAATTCGTCTATCTCGCCCAGGAGTTCAGCGGACAACGAAATGTTGATGACTCTTGCTGCCATGATATCCTCTTTGGGTGAATCTTACCCAAAGCTTACCCCTAACCTTAGTTCTTGTCAACCGGAGATTCCAAGGCCTGAAAAAGAGGAAATTGACAAGAAGGCATGGTATACTGTAGCAAGTAAGCGAAGGAATCATTTATATGAGGGGCGGCTAATCTATACAGGCAGCCCAGATTGGCAGAATGGCAAGGAGGGTTGCAGTGATGAAAAGTAGGTTTTTCCATATAGGATTGATTGTCGCACTGATGGCAATACTTTGCGTTACAGTCTTGGTTCTCGCACAAGACCAAGCAACAGAAGTGCTGAGAGCACAGAAGTTCGAACTAGTTGACTCCACAAATAAAGTGATTGCAATACTTGCGCCAGACATGGATGACAATGCATCTCTGATCTTGCGTGACAGATTCGGGCATAATCGCGTCAGCATTGCCATGAAAAACGAAACCGTTAGCATCCAGTGTTTTGGTGCAACAGGCGAAGTCACGGGGAGCTTGCCTGGAACGGTTCCGGCTGTATCTGCATCCGCACAGAGCGGGCCCGCGAACGTAGTCGTTTACACTGCCGCATCAACTCCCAAGAAGACAACTCTGCGCCCCAAGGGTGGCATGATGGGCGGTATGAGCGGCTCCAATATCAAAGTGGCAGTCACCGTTCATCCCAACATCGAACATGGCCTAGTTAATGGCTACACGGTAGGTGGGCTAGTCACAAACATTAGCGACAAAACCTATAAGCAGGTTATTCTGAGCATAAACTACTACGATAAGGCCGGAAAGCTGGTGCATAGTGAAGATATCCGCATGAGTGAAATGCAGCGCAACATATCACTGAGATTGAACCACTATTTCGGAAATCTCGAAAATGGAGCCAGGATTGCATCCTGTACGGTGGATCGCATTCAGGCTGACTAGATTTGAGTCTGCATCTAAGAGGGAGAATAGGTATTCCTCACGAGGTAGATAATGAATGGAACGGCGCGAATCGTATGTCCGCACTGCGGGCTTAACAACATGCCAGGTCAAGGCGCGAACTGCTGGAGTTGCGGCAAGCCGTTAAACAGTTGGACACAACCGTCGGTACCTACAAGCCAAAACCAGGTAAAAATCCTCGGATATACAGTAGTCTGGAATCGGCATTCGGTCATGAGTATAGCGGTTATCTGTTTGCTCGTGTTGATCTGTGTTGTTGGTATGACCGCCTACCACAATGCCGCGCGGGCGGAGTGCCGTGCGGAGACGCAGGTGCATATCGTTGATGTCTGGCATGGCAGTATAGAGGAACCATCCTCGCTACTGATATTTGGCGAAATCATCTATAACGGACCGCGATTGTACACTACGCGCGTGGATGCCATACTGACAGATTATAATGGCAACGTTACTAGACAACGCGGCGAGGTGCTAACGATGGCTTCACAGTCCGTAACAACATTCAAGATCAGCTGTCCAGATGGGAAGAGAATAGCGCACTATAGAGTTGAGTTGCAGTAGTCCATATTTCCGCCCTGACACCCCATTTCACCTCGTTTGTGGAATTCAGTGTCCCCTTGTCAGGAACTCCTTCAAGACCACCGGGGCGAGGAAGAGGAAATTGTACAGCTCCGTCTTGATGGAGACGCCCAGGTATTTCGGTTCCCAGAGCTTCTCGGACGGCTTGGTGAACCGGGGTATCCAACGCGGGACCAGCCGCGTGAACTCCACATAGGGTTCGCCGTACCGCTCTATCAGGTACCGCTCCTCATAGGCCACCACGAACGTGAAGACCACGCAGCACCAGAGCAGAACAATCGGCGCCATCCAGAACATCCGCGCGGCGACGGTCACTCCGAGGCAGATCAGCGTGTTACCCCAATAGATCGGATTCCGCACCAGTGTATAAGGCCCGCCGGTGGTTAGCTGCAGGTTCTTCTCCAGGCGGAAGTGCAGGTACTGCTGTGCCCAGATTCGTATTAGCAGCCCGAGCAGAAATAGTATCCCGCCAGCTATCCACGCGACCATGCCGTTTTCGTACATATTCCATGTGACCAGCAGCGCTGCCAGCGTGGGAACCGCTACCAGCATTCCGCGAAGATTGAAGGCAAATTGCGGCAGGTCGAATGACCGTTTGTTGTTCATGTGTTGTGCTATGTCGAGTGGAGTACACTCATCTCCTTGGTTATTTGCAGCCCGGCAGTGGTGTACGCCGTCGGCCTATACATATTCGAGCGACCGGGGATTAACTCCTCCATGGGAAGGATAATACCGCGCATGCGGCGTACTGGAACTTGTTAATCCGAGATTGCACTGGAGGACAACATGACGAGATACTGGGCATTTGCCTTGTTGATTTGCCTTGCACTGACGACCGGAATCAGCTCGGCGCAAGAGAAGAAGGAGCTTAAGATGAAGGGTGATTCGGCCTCGATACAGAAGGAAATGGACGCGCTGGCGGCGGACGGCGGCGGTGTGGTCAAGCTGGCGACCGGCTCATACAAGCTGGACAAGCCGATCACCGTGCCTTCGGGCGTCACCCTCTCAGGCGAGTGGGAAGAGCCGCATCACGCGCAGCTTAACAAGGGCACGGTCTTTCTCGCGACTTGCGGCAAGGGCAAAGAGACCGATCCGCCACTCATCAGCCTCAGCCCCAGCAGCGGCATCAAGGGCGTCACCATCTTCTACCCCGATCAGCGCGTGCCGGACGTTCAGCCGTTCCCGTGGACCATCAGCGGCAGCGGGATGCACTGCAGCATCATAGACGTCACGCTGGTGAACCCCTACAAGGGCATAGATTTCGGCACGAACGGCAATGAACTGCACTACATCCGCAACGTCTTCGGCTGCCCGCTGAAGGTTGGCGTGTTCGTGGACAAGTGTACGGACATCGGGCGCATAGAGAACGTACACTTCAACCCGCACTACTGGATGCGCTCCGAGGCGGATAACCTGCCCTCGTGGGAGGCGCTGATAAAGTACCTGTTCGAGAACTGCACAGCATTCGAGTTCGCTCGAAGCGACTGGGAGTACGTGCTGAACACCTTCTCATACGGGTGCAAGGTGGGCATGCGGTTCTTCCAGAACAAGGACGGCGCGTGCAACGGCAACTTCCTGGGCAACGGGGTTGACTGGGCACAAACGGCCATTCTGGTGGAACAAACCCAGGAGCCGGGCGTGCTGTTCACCAACGGCGAGATAGTCGGTGGAACCGGTGCGGAAGCCGAGGTAAACGTGACGGCCAGCCATACGGGCGTAGTTCAGTTCTCCAACTGCTCGTTCTGGGGCCCGACCAAGAAGATCGCCACTATCGCGGGCGACGGCATGGCAAGCTTCTCTCAGTGCAATTTCGTGAACTGGGCGGCAGGCGTACCGGCGATCGAGGCGACCGGCGGAAGCATATCCATCCAGGGTTCGCGATTCTCTCACGGCGAGAAACACGTCATGCTGGGCGAGGGAGTAAAGACCGCGACCATCATCGGCAATACCATGACCAGCGCTATCAACGTGGAAAACAAGAGCAAGGGCGACACAAGGGTCAGCTCGAACGTGAGCCGGACACCTGCCGCTAAGTAGAATGCACGGACGGAGGGCACAGCGATGCCTAACATTAGACCGAGACGACTGAGAACATCCGAGACGCTGCGGCGCATGGTTCGCGAGACGGCGCTCTCAGTGGACGACCTCGTGTATCCGGTGTTCGCATGCCACGGATCGGGAGTCCGCGAGGAAATCTCCTCCATGCCGGGCCAGTATCGCCTGTCCATTGACGAACTGGTCAAGGAGGCGCAGGAGGTTCGCGACCTCGGCATCCCCGGCATCCTCCTCTTCGGCCTGCCGGAGACCAAGGACGAGTGCGGCAGTGAGGCTTACGCGGAGAACGGCATCGTTCAGCAGGCGATCAGCGCGATCAAGGCTGATGTGGATGACCTTCTCGTCATCACCGATGTCTGCCTCTGCGAGTACACGTCTCACGGGCACTGCGGGATCATAAGCGACGGGTGCGTGCAGAACGACGAGACACTGGAACTGCTTGCGGAGACGGCGCTCTCCCACGCGCGGGCCGGCGCGGATATCGTGGCGCCGTCGGACATGATGGACGCCAGGGTCAGGGCGATCCGCTCGCGGCTGGACGAGTATGACATGTACGACACCGCGATCATGGCCTATTCTGCGAAGTACGCTTCCGCCTTCTACGGGCCGTTCCGCGAGGCTGCCGAATGCGCGCCCCAGTTCGGCGACCGAAAGGCGTACCAGATGGACCCGGCGAACGCACGCGAGGCGTTGAAGGAAGTTGAGTTGGACATCCAGGAGGGCGCAGATGTCGTGATGGTGAAGCCCGCGCTCTCGTACCTGGACATCATCCGCCAGGTTAAGGACAACACCGACCTGCCCGTCGCAGCGTACAACGTCTCAGGCGAATACTCGATGGTCAAGGCCGCCGCGCTGAACGGCTGGATAGACGAGCAGCGAGTGACGATGGAGATACTCACTTCCATCAAGCGTGCCGGTGCGGACATCATCCTGACCTACCATGCGAAGGACGCTGCGAGATGGCTCCAGGGAACTTGTCCGCCGTAGTTCATCGCGCCGAACTTGTGATCTGTCGTCCGTGTCCCTTTGAATAGAAGTAGGAGATAAGAGTACGAAATGCCTAAGAAATGCTATTTGCTGGATATGGACGGGGTGCTGGTAAGAGGGAAGACACCTATACCAGGGGCGCAGGAATTCATCCGCAAGCTCCTGGACACGGAGACCCCGTTCCTGATCCTTACCAATAATCCGATGCACACGCCGCGCGATCTGCAGCACCGGCTGGCTGCGGTTGGGCTGGAGGTGCCGGACGGTCAGCTCTACACCTCGGCGATGGCGACTGCGCAGTTTCTGGCGCACCAGCACCCAAACTGCACGGCATTTGCAATAGGCGAATCCGGACTGACCAGCGCTCTTCACGATGTTGGCTGCGTATTGACCAGCATCAACCCGGACTATGTCGTGCTTGGCGAAACCACATCGTACAGCTTCGAGAGCATCAGCCACGCGATACGGTTGATCGCTGGGGGCGCGAGGTTCATAGCAACCAATCCTGACACGTCCGGGCCATCCGAACGAGGCATACAGCCTGCATGCGGCGCGATGGCTGCATTGATAGAGGCCGCCACTGGAGTAAAAGCTTACTTCGTCGGCAAGCCGAATCCGCTGATGATGAGAAGCGCGCTGAACTACATCGGCGCTCATTCTGAGAATGCGGTGGTGGTGGGCGACAGGATGGACACGGATGTCATCGGCGGCATCGAGTCCGGCATGGAGACGATACTGGTGCTGACCGGAGTCACAGCCGAATCCGAGGTCGCGCGGTTCCCTTACCAGCCGACGCATGTGCTCGCATCGGTGGCGGATATTGTGGTGGAGTAGCGCCGGCAGATCGCGCAGCAGATGGTTTCGGGTTTCAGGTGTCAGAGGGAAGAGACCGGTCGCGGCAAATTATTGAGCGCACCCATAACAATTTCCCGACGCTCGTCCGTTGAGGTGTCTCCCTCGATACGCAGGACTTGACACGGCAGGTTTGTCATCCATGCCTCGTGCAGTGCCCGGCTTCGGAAGACCATACTGCCATATTCGTATCTCATCGCGCAGTCGAGAAACTCCGCGCTCGATTCGCTCCATACACCGTTCGGGCGAGCGACATCCACGCCGTACCGTTCGATTTCCCGATCCTCAAGCCGGGCCATACGGATGTCGTGCGGGATGGAAAGAAACACCGCCAGGTCGAAAAGTGGAATCGCCGCATCGCCCCACCCGCACAGGGAGCCGGAAAGCGCCCACGCGTCATGGGTAGCCAGGTCACTGAGTAGCATTAACTGCCGTGTACTGAGTTTTCGCGATTGCTGGAACGGGGGATCAGTGGGAAGCCAGAAGTAGGCATCTGTATCGAAATGTGGACAACCCAATCGCCGGCTGAGAGCCTGTGCCAGCGTTGTCGTACCCGATCCCGAAGCTCCGAAGATATGAATCCTTGCCAACTGCTCTCTCCCTCAATCGCACGTCGCTCACATCTGAGTTCGATGCGGAATCCTCTCACCTTGCATGCACAGAAAACAAAGGCCCTTGCTGTTTCCGGGGAGGGCCTTTTGTGTCATCTTACGCTGCTCCCAGTAGTTGCTGGAAGTCCTCGTCGGTCAAACCCCGCGCCCGTATCAAGAAACTCGAAATCCGTGGCCGATGCTGGTGAGCATCAACCATACGAGTTTCCTCTTGGACTCGTAATGAACTACCCAGGTTTTCGTCTGATCCCTTAGATGCTCCCATCCCTCGCCGGAGAGTACAAGATCGCGAACCATGATCTCACGGAAGGCGGTCTTCTGCTCTGGTGAGAGGTCACTGAAAGCAAGACCCTTTCGCCTGTCGCCTTCGGTCTTGGCTTCCAGTCCTGCTTTCATCTGTTGTTTGTGGCTCAGACCCTTCCACAAATGGCTGGCTTTCCGGTTAAGCGATTTGGTGACCAAACCAGCTCGCTTCGGATCCAGGTCGAGAGTCCCCAGCAACAGCCCGCATCGGTCGCCAATCTGGTACTCCACATATGCCTGCGGGAGGCCGAACTTCGGGTCGAACAGCAAGTAGAATCGGGTCTCGGCACCGTCTTTCTGTGTTGGCTTGGCTCCCTTCAGGCGGCATGAGTCAGCATAGAAACCATAGAGGTCATTCCATTGGGCTGCCGTCAAGTCCGCCTTGCCGATGCCTCCGCCTGTCACACCATTCTTGAAATCGAACCAGGACCCAATGGGCTTGGCCTTTTTTATCTGAGCCTTAGTCAGGGACTGGTAAAGGTGGACTGATTTGGCATTTTGGCTCACCAGCAGTTTGTGTATCGCCGAAGAGGACATCTCTTCGGCAGCTGCCAGACTGGACGCCAGCAATGCCAGCGCTACTACAAGAAACCACAGGTTCTTCATATCGGATCTCCTCTCCAACGAAGAGGCCCCTCCTGTGTCCGGGAAGGGCCTCTGTGTCTCTTGTCTATTTTCGGTTAAACCGCTGCCGGTTCAGTCTTCTCGGCTTTTTTGAAGACCACCTTGCCGTCGTCGCCCATCTCGGCGCTGATGACGTCGCCGTCTGTGAACCGCCCGAGCAGGATCTCCTCGCTCAGAGGATCTTCTATCACCCTCTGCACTGCTCTGCGCAACGGCCTCGCGCCGAACGCCGGGTCAAACCCCTCTCTCGCCAGCAGTTCCTTCACTTCGGGGGTCATCTCCAGGTCCATGCCCTGCGCCTTAAGCTGGACGCAGACCCTGCTGACCATGAGATCCACGATCTGCAGTATCTCCGCCGAAGAGAGCGAGTGGAAGACGATAACCTCGTCCACCCTGTTCAGGAACTCAGGGCGGAAGGTCTTCTTCATCTCCTCGGTCACGCGGTTCTTCATGCTCTCGTAGGCGCGGGCATCTTCGTCCACCTTCTTGGCAGAGCGGAAGCCCATCCCGCCGTCTCCGCTGATGAGTTGCGCGCCGATATTGGAGGTCATAACGATGACCGTGTTCTTGAAGTCCACGATGCGGCCCTGCGCGTCCGTAAGGCGTCCATCCTCCATAACCTGAAGCAGGATGTTGAAGACCTCCGGGTGAGCCTTTTCTATTTCATCCAGCAGCACCACGGAATAGGGTTGCCTGCGCACGGCCTCTGTGAGCTGGCCGCCTTCATCGTAGCCGACGTAGCCGGGAGGCGCACCCACAAGCCTGGAAACGGCAAACCGCTCCATGTACTCGGACATGTCAATCCTGATCAGCCGGTCTTCACTGGTGAACAGGAACTGCGACAGCGCGCGGGCAAGCTCGGTCTTTCCGACGCCGGTTGGTCCGAGGAAGACAAACGAGCCGGTCGGGCGCTTCGGGTCCTTCAGACCTGATCTGGCGCGTCTGATAGCGCGGGAAACGGCTACTATAGCCTCTTCCTGCCCGATGATGCGATTATGCAGCGTCTGTTCCATGTTCAGCAGTTTGGCGGTCTCTGTCTCAACCAGCCTGGAAACCGGGATGCCGGTCCATGAGAATACTATCTGCGCGATCTCATCTTCGTGAACCACCGCGTTCAACGTCTCGCGGGTCTCTTCCCATTTTGCCTCAAGCTCTGCGACCTTGTCCTTCAGGTACCGCTCCTGCGCCTGAAGCTCTATCGCCCTGTCATACTCGTATGTGCTGGGCAGCGACTCTAGCTCACGGTTAAGCTCGCGCAGGTCGGCCTTCGCGGTGCGAAGTTCCTGCGGAGCCAGAGAGCGCTGGAGCCTGACCCGGGATGCCGCTTCGTCTATCAGGTCAATGGCTTTGTCCGGCAGGCATCGGTCGCTGATGTACCGGTCCGCCAGCTTTACGGCGGCTGTCAGCGCCTCATCCTCTATCTTGACCTGGTGATGGGTTTCGTACCGATCACGCAGGCCTTTCAATATCTCAATAGCTTCGTCAACGGACGGCTCGCACACCTTCACGGACTGGAATCTGCGCTCCAGGGCAGCGTCCTTCTCGATGTACTTGCGGAACTCGTCCATGGTGGTAGCGCCTATGCACTGGAGTTCGCCGCGCGCCAGGGCCGGCTTCATGATGTTCGACGCATCAATCGCGCCCTCTGCGGCACCCGCGCCGACCAGCGTGTGAAGCTCGTCTACGAACAGAATCACCTCGCCGGACGCCTTGCGTACTTCTTCCATTATGCGCTTCATGCGCTCTTCGAACTCGCCGCGGTACTTGGTGCCCGCAACCACGCTCGCCAAGTCAAGCGATACGATGCGCTTGTCCTTCAGCATGTCCGGAATATCGCACGAGACTATCCGCTGCGCCAACCCCTCGGCGATGGCGGTCTTGCCCACGCCCGGCTCACCGATGAGCACCGGGTTGTTCTTAGTCCTGCGCGAGAGTATCTGGATGACCCGCTCGATTTCGTTGTTTCTGCCCACCACAGGATCGAGCTTTTCCTGTTTAGCAAGCTCTGTGAGATCACGGGCGAACTCATCAAGAGTCGGCGTCCGAGACCTGGACTTGGACTGCACCGGGGCGGTCTCGGTATCCTGGAGGCTGGTGACCTCTTGCCGGGTCCGCTCTATGTCCACGCCCAGTTTGGCGAGAATACGAGCCGCGGGACCTTCGCCCTCGCGGATAAGACCGAGCAGCAGATGCTCGGTGCCGATGTAGTTATTGTTAAGCTGACGTGCTTCGTCATACGCGAGGTCAATCACCCGCTTTGCACGTGGGGTAAGCTGCACATCACCGCCCAGACGCGCATCACCCCTGGTAACCTGCCGCTCCACCTCAGCCCTGATGCGGGTGAGGCTCACGCCCATGCGCTCAAGTATGCGTGCGGCTACACTATCGCTCTCACGCACCAGGCCCAACAGCAAATGCTCAGTGGTGAGGAAGTTCTCACCCAACCGGCCTGCTTCTTCCTGGGCAAAGAATATAACTTTACGAGCTCGCTCGGTGAATCGTTGCCACATGTCTAGATCCCTCCTACTTCCTGGATTACAACTGCGCTTCCATGTGAAAAAATAGACATATCAGTACTTCGTTTGACGCCTTCCTTAGCGATTTGGTTCTGTTTCTTCGAGAAAAGATAATTGAACTGTCTGTTCCGGTCGAGACAATCTGGATTTCAGCAGCTTGGCTCGTCTCACATCATCCGCCATGCTGTCGAACGGGCGGCCCCCGGACGAAGAGGTCCCTACCCTCATGGATACCAGCAACTCGTTGAACTCACGTGCGGTGATGTTCGGCTTGATGCCCACTTCGGCCGCAAGTCGCAGAATTGAGAGGTACGCAAGCGCTTCTCGCCCCTGTATGACGCTTGCCTCCATCACCCTGGATACTATCTCTTTTACCGACTCCGCCAGTTCGTCCTTCTTCTCAGCAGATATTCTGCGCCGGGCTTCTTTTTCCCTGGCTACCAGATGCTCCGCCGTGGCCCGGACTCTGGACGCGATCTCTTTAGCCGTGAACCCGATGGTGGTCTCGTTGGAAACCTGAAACAGATCACCATATGCCTTTGTGCCTTCGCCAAACAGCCCCCGTATGCTTATCTTAAGCTCCGCGGCTGCGGTTAACGCCGTTACAGCCTGACCCAGGAACGAGAGACCAGCCAGGTGAAGCATCACCGATAGGCGGAACCCAGTACCTATATTAGCCAGCGAAGACATCAGGTAACCATAATTATCGGTTCGCGCGAACCGAATCTTGCCTGCTAATAGCGAATCAAATTCACGGGCCGTCTGCAACGCGCTCATCGGCTGCAGGCCGGATAGTATGCACTGTATGCGCAGATGGTCTTCTTCGTTCACCATCAGGCTCAGAGTGCCTGAGTCATTCAGTACGATGGGCCTGTAGCTGCCGCCATCTACATGACGCCTGCTCGCGATTCTAGCATCCACTAACTCCAGACGCTCAAACTCGGTGAGCCGCGATGGGTGTATAACCGAAAGCCTGCCAATCCGGTCGGTCGCGCCATCCGCCAATGCCACCGCGTCCAGCACCTGCGCTGCGGAGAGCTTCAGGTCTGACTCGCGAGCGTGAGTGGGGAACGGTATGCCCTCGATGTTGCGGGCGAGGCGTGCTCTGGTGGAAAGCGCGATGTCGCTTTCGGGGCCGTCTGCGCTCACCCAAGCCGGCATAGTAAGGGTGCGCTGTCCTTCGTCTTCTCGCATGTCAGGCAGATCCCGGCCTGAGGGCTGACGGGCCGTGCATTCGCAGGATCACTTGCTCTATCTCCTCGCGAAAGTACACATAGCAATGGGAACAGCCCACCATGCCGTGTTCCGTCACATCGCTCTCCTTGTTGCCGCAAGTGGGGCAAACCTTTGTTCGGTGTTTATCCGTCTGCGCCCCGGCCTTCTCCAGCGCCAGGACGCTCAGCAAATCCACCAGCGGCAACCTGCTCGCGCCGAACATCACTCGTTCCGCGTCTTTGGCGCATACGCCGCACAAGTCTCGCTCTTCTCGGGTCCCGTGCTCGGATACCAGAGCAACTGTGAACTCGGCGTGTCTGGGTGGACCGCATGAGTCACAGAAGCTCTTCCGCATCAGAACGGCACGCCTTCCGTTCGGGTCAGCGCGCGGAACGCCTCCATCAGGCGAGTTGTCATCGCGCCCGGGCATCCGGTTCCTATGCTGCGGTCATCCACCTTTGCCACAGGTATCACCTCGGCTGCGGTACCCGTGAGGAAGCACTCATCAGCTGTGTACACATCATACAGCGTAAAGAGCGTTTCCACTACTTCTATACCCAATCCGCGGGCCAAATCCATCACGGTGTTTCGGGTGATGCCTTCGAGTATTCCGGCGTAGGGCGGCGGGGTAACCAGTTTGCCGTTCTTCACCAGAAAAACGTTGTCGCCGGTCGCCTCTGCCACATAGCCTTGTGCGTTCAGCATCAGGCCTTCGCCCGCGCCTACTCGGTTCGCTTCTATCTTGGCCTGGATGTTCGCCACATACTTGCCGGTGGACTTGATTCTTGGCTCCAGCGACTGCGCCGGTGTGACGCGCGTGGAGCACGTGACGACCTTGAGGCCCTCCTTGTACATCTCTTCCGGGTATAGGGCGAGCTTGTCCGTTATTATCACTATGGTCGGGTGCTTGATACCGCGCGGGTCAAGACCCAGACCCACACCTCGCGTGATGGTTATGCGGATGTAACCGTCTGTCACGCCATTCTTACGGCACAGGTCAAGGATCACCTGCTCCATCTCCTCTTTGGTGATGGGCAGATTTATCATCAACACGTGGGCTGACATGTAAAGGCGCGTCAGGTGTTCCCGAAGCTTGAATACTTTGCCCGCATACACCCTTATGCCTTCAAACGCACCGTCACCGTAGAGCATCCCGTGGTCAAATGCCGAAACCACCGCATTCGCCTTGGTGACCAACTCTCCATTCACATAAACTAACTGGCTCATGTGTACCTCTCAAACAAAGGTCTTGGGACCTTTCGCCGTGCTATCCGCAGCGCGATTCGCCGCTCACATTCAGTATTTCAGTATATCATAAACGCAAGAGGCTGGGCAATATGCAGGTGGTTTTATGTGAAAACGGAACGTGTAAAAAGGGACGCCATTGTGTGCGGCGTCCCCTAATGTATGTCTTGCTTGGGCCTAAGTCTATGCCCAGAATGCCTCGCCGGGCTGCTCCTTGATTACCGCATTCTTCAGGAATGCGACGGCCTTCTCGAACCCCTCGTTCTGTGACATCAGGCTGTCTTCGTGCTCGATGGAGATCACCCAGTCATACCCCACCATGCGCAGTGTGCTGAGCATGTCTTTCCACACATCCGCATCATGCCCATAGCCGATGGTGCGGAAGATCCACGACCGCTTGATCTCGTCGGTGTAGTTTTTGGTGTCCAGAACGCCGTTCACCTTGGAGTTCCAATCGTAGATTCGGCAGTCCTTACCGTGGACGTGGTAGATGCAGTCGCCGAGATTACGGATAGCGGCACACGGATCAATGCCCTGCCAGAACAGGTGGCTGGGGTCGAAGTTGCAGCCCAGCGAATCGCCGCACGCGTTGCGGAGCTTCAGCATGGTCTCAGGATTGTAGACCACGAAGCCGGGGTGCATCTCGAAGCAGACCTTCACGCCGTGTTCCTTGGCGAACTTGGCCTCTTCCTTCCAGTAGGGGATGACGACCTCGTTCCACTGCCAGTTCAGCGTGTCCGTGAAGTCCGTCGGCCAGGGACAGGTGACCCAGTTGGGGGTCTTGTCCGACGGTGAGCCGCCCGGGCAGCCGGAGAAGTTGACGATTCGCTCGACGCCGAGCTTCTGCGCGAGTTCCACGGTCTTGCGGTGGATGTCATGGTTCGCCTTCGCGAATGCCTTGTCCGGGTGCAGCGGGTTCCCGTGGCATGAGAGCGCGCTGATGACGAGCCCGCGAGACTCAATGGCCTTCAGAAACTCCTTGCGCGCGGTCTCGCTCTCCAGGAGCTTGTCCGTGTCGCAATGCGCCTGCCCCGGGTAGTTGCCGGTACCGATCTCGACCGCCTCGACGCCGACGCTCTTCACATAGTCCAACGCCTTCTCGAAAGGCATGCCGCTGAATGCAACTGCGAAAACACCTATTTTCATTGTTCAGTCCTCCTTATGGATTCGAGGGTTCAAGGGTCCCAGGGATCGAGCGATCAAGGGACCTAACCCGATTACTTGTTCTTCAATGCTCGTATCAGAGCCGAAAGCATTCTTTCCAACTCCTCGTAGCCGGAAGCGAGTTCATCATATTGCTTCGGGTTCAAGTAGTCAAGGTCTCTGGCCAGCATCAGTTGTGTTTGAAGCTCGGCTAGAGAGCCGTACGCCACACCTGTAAAACGTATGTACTCAGGTCGGTACCCTCTCGCGTATCCTTCCGCAATGTTGGAAGGTATGGATACGCTTGCCCGACGCATCTGGCTGGTCAGACCGTATATTTCGTGTTTCGGGAAGTCCGATGTTGCCGAGTACAACTCCAGGGCCAGTGCATACGACTTCTGCCACACCAGCAGTTCTCGATAGCTCTTGAGCACACGGCCCTCCGTCCCTGGACCCCTCGGTCCCTCGACCCCTTGATCCCTACTTGAGCGATACTTCCTTACCGGTTGCAGCGGACTTGTACAGCGCGTCCAGTATGCGGATGACTTCCAGCCCGTGCTCGCCGGTGGCGATCAGCTTCTCGCCGTGCAGAATGCAGTTCACGAAGTGCTTGACCTCGGTGAGGTGGCCTTCCTGATCCGGGAAACCCGGAGTGATGTCCACGGTCGCGCCGTGCATGTCCTTGTACACGCGGAACGGCTCGACATCCGCGCCGCCCTTGGTGCCCACCAGGCTCGAATAGAACAGATCTTCCTTGATGTGCGATGCCCAGCTTGCTTCCACGATCACGGTCGCGCCGTTCTCCAGGCGAATCAGCCCGCACGCCAGGTCCTCCACATCCATGGTCCCGCCATTCTGGGATGTTCCCCAGCCGCCCATGCCTTCGCCTTTGTAGCCGAACTTCGCGTAGGTGGAGCCGGAGACCGTAACGGCCTTGGGGTTGCCCATCAGCCAGAGGGTCATGTCTAAGACATGAACTCCGATGTCAATGAGTGGGCCGCCGCCGGACTTGGCTTTGGTGGTGAACCATCCGCCCATGCCGGGGATGCCCTTCCTGCGAATCCAGCCGGTCTTGGCGTAGTAAATCTCGCCGAGTTCGTCGGCCTCGATGAATCTTTTCAGCGTCTGGGTGTCGCCGCGGAACCGGTTGTTGAAGGCGGTCAT
>JANYKG010000153.1 GCA_025358205.1 Armatimonadota bacterium | reverse complement strand
CATTGTACCTCGGAGGGCAAGGTCACTTCAACAACTTGCCGACATCCGCCTTCTGAATGCAGACACGAAAGGCTCTGGTATGCATTTGATACCTCCCCAACCACTGCAATACTACTCCCCGGTAGCGCCGGAAAAGGCATTACTCCGGAACGCCGTAGAACTTCAGCAGGCGCGGATAGTCGCTGCGGCTGCCGGATGTGGTTATGCCGTCCTCGTCGTGTGCGGCCATGAAGTCGGCAACTGCCTTCACCTGCGACTGAATCTCTGCTTTCGGAAACTGAGAAGCCTTCGACTGCATCACACTCATATCCAGCCGTGCGTACTCCATTGTCAGCAGCAGGCGGTAGATATTCTTCTTCAAACCGAGGTCCTGAGTCTGAGACTGAGCGGTCTTCAGTTCGGCTTCAACGTCGGAGAGCTTCGACTTGGCGTCTGCGATCTCCATAACGGACTTGAGCGAAGTGCCCGGGATATTGCAGTAGTGCCTCACAACATCCTCCAACACAGTGTACGCATGAACCGCCGCCTTCGATGCCGACCCATACCGCACCTCAGCGAACTTCTTGACGAGCGCATCCACATCCGCGTCGGGATTCCATGCCAGGTTGCCAAGGACGTAATGATTCAACTCATACGTGAACCAGTCGCCCGGCTCTGCGTAGCTCGAAATGCCTTGAGTAGGAATGGTCCGGTAGAACTGCAGATCCTTCTGCATGTAGTGTGGAATCAGGTTCGGCAGAGACCGCCAGGCATACTTGCGGTAGTAGGAGTATATGCTGAGATCGCCCTCATACCCCTTACGCAAGCCCTTCAACTGCTTCACATAATCCGCATTCTTGTCCGACGACGGGTCGTTGATCTGCACCTCGAAACACTGCGCGATGGGGCAGAAGTCCATGAGTAAGTCCTTATCGAGCTTGGCGGTTTCCGGCGGCGTGACGGCGGCGGCATAGGCAATGGTCTCAAGCCGCGTGGTCACCCCGGCTTTCCGCATAAGGTCCTTGACCTGAGAGATAAGAATCGCCTGGCGGTTGGAGGGCGTGCCCAGCGCCTTGCACTTGTCACACTCGCACCACTTCGCGCCGTCGGGCGGCCAGAAGTCGAATATCGCGATCTCCGGCCTGGCCTTGAGGTATGCAATCACGTTGTCCGAAACGTACTTCACGGCATCGGGGTTGGAGGTGCAGAACACGCGGTTCTGCAGCTTCGTGCGCTTGCCGGTGTCATCAACGCCGAACCACTCCTGATGTTTGTCGAAGATCGCGCCGTTTTCCATCTCAGCGTTCAGGAAGTTCTGGTAGCCGTGTCCGCCGACCTCAATGGTGATCTCCCGCTTCTGCAGTTCGGGAGTAAGCTTCTCGCGCCAGTTGTCCCACTTCACCTTGTCCGCGCCCTGGTAGTTAGTGGGGATGACCAGTGTGTTGAAACGCGCCTTGGGCATCCACTCCACCATCTGCGCAAGGTTCTCGGCGTTGTGGGAGTGCCCCTCCTCCACGTAGAGCTTGCGGAAGGTCAGCGCCGGCTTCTCGACTACCGGAGTGGACAGGTCAATGACGAGCGACTTCTTCTGCGGAATAACCTCAGCTTTGCCCTGGTAGTGTTTCAGCTCAGGCGCGAGGAACCGGCAGCCCAGCCGGTCCAGGAAATCATATACCGCGTAGAGAGTAGACCGACCGGTCCCGCCGATGAGAAGAATGTTGCCCTTCGCATCCGCACTGAGTGAGTACGATTCTCCGCTGACTCGATATTCGGCCAATCTCTGAGACCCGATGAGTCCATCCAGATTCGCTACATCACAGACAACAAGCGACTTATGGACGTTCAGACCGCCCTGCTTGATAGTCAACTTGACCCTGGACATCTGTGCGATGTACTTACTCAGTTCAACCGCCGCCAGTGTCTCCGCCGCCGAAGGTTCCTTCGGCACAATAATCACATACTCGCTCTTGCCCTTATCAACAATCTTCATATTAGCCCCTTGCGCCTGGCAGACCGCCATCACGGCCAGAGCCAGTGTCATCAGTATTTTCATCCTAACCTCCCCTGCTGTTACCGACGGCCCTTCTACAACGACGCAGTTCCCGACAGCTTGTTCACGCTCCTGCAGATATCCTCAAACTGCCCCACAAACCCGCCCAATACCTCGAACCCGCCCAGCCAGAACGCGGGATCATGGATGTCTATGCCGATCTCCAAAAGCATCTCGGAGGGCGACTTCGATCCGCCGGTCTCCAGCAGCCTGATGTACTTCGGCGCAAACGCCTCGCCCTCGCGCTTGTACATCGCATACAGAGCCAGCACCAGCAACTCACCGAAGGTGTAGGCGTAGACGTAGAACGGTGAGCTGATGAAATGCGAAACGTACATCCACCAGAAGCGGTGCTCATCACCCAGCGCGACGGAATCACCGAACATCTCCTGAATGCGTGTCTGCCAAAGTGACGAGAAGTCCTCGGTGGTCAGTTCGCCGGATTCCCTGCGTCTGATGTGTATGTCCTGCTCGAAGCGGTACATGGCAGCCTGACGAAAAACCGTCGCCGTCACGCCTTCAATCTTCTCCGCGTACAAGGCAAGCTTCTCCTCCAGGCTTGCGGTCTTCAGCAGCGACTCGAAGACGAGTATCTCGCCGAAAGTGCTTGCCAGTTCTGCCACTGGAAGAGGAGTCGCGAAACTGAGATAACCCTTCTTGCCCGCAAGGCTGGCATGCACCGCGTGGCCCAGTTCGTGCGCCAGGGTCATAACATCATCGCTGCGGTTCAGGTAGTTCATGAAGACGTAGGGATGGATGTCCGGAGTGACATACGAGCAAAACGCTCCTCCGCGCTTGCCCTCTCGAATCTCGGCATCAATCCATCGGCGGTCGAAGAATTTCTCGGCGACCTTCCGCATCTGCGGGCTGAAGGCGCCGAACGCGTCCAGTACCATCTTTTTCGCAGAATCAAAGGGGACGTGTTCCTTGGTGGCAAGCGCCGGCGCATAGCGGTCATAGTGCGTCAGCGTCTCGTAGCCGAGCAGACTGCGCTTCAGCTCGTAATATCTACCTACCATTGGGTACTGCTTTTCGGTAGCGCCGACCACCACTTCCACGGTCTCGCGGTCCAGCTCGTTCGAGATGTGCCGGGAATGCTCAGGGAAGGCGAAACTTCGGAGGCGATCTTCAACCGCCTTATCCTGAATCAGCGTGTTGAAAATATAGGTCAGAGTCCCGGAGTTTTCCACCAGCCCGGTCGTCAGGCTCTCGGCGGCGAGTCTCCGCGTCTCCCGGTCCGGGTCGCGCTGCATGGCGAGGACTTCGGGCAGCGTAACCTCTTTCTCCTCGCCGGATACCTTGAACCGGATGCCTGAAACCGTCTGCTCGAACAGCCGTGTGAACGCCCGCCGGCCCGTGTTGGACTTCTCCTCAAGTATGGTTTCTTCCGGTTCGCTGAGCCTGTGATCGCGATACAAGCGCTCCGCATGGACAAAATGCCTGTAGCCGTCCAGCAGCGGTGAGGCCAGTGCCGGATCCATCACCTCGGCGGATGCGGCCAGCAGCTCCAGTTCAAAGAACATCAGCTTGACCATTATGCGCGTGTGCTCTTCCCTCATCCGCTGAAGGAACGCGCCGTGCCGTGCATCCGAGGTATCCGCCGCAAACAGAAGTGAGGCAAAATCGTGGGGCTTCTCTAGCTCCTGAAGGATATTCTCGTACTCGCGAATCGCGTTTGTCAGCGTCTCAGGCGTAAGATCAGCGCTGTTGATTGTTCCTCTATACTTCAGCGCAAACTCATCCGCGCGCCTCTCCTGTTCACTGATCGCCTCACTTATCGCGGGATCGTCCAGCCCTGCGTACAGGTCGCTCAAATCCCATCTTACTTCGTTGGTATCGGACATTCCTTGCGTCTCCAATCTTCACTTGTCGGTCACCGCATTATACTATGCTAAGGCCAAATCAGACAAATGCCGAGGGCGTGAGGATTGCCAATATCTTCCGCGATATGCTAAACTTCGTCTGCGGCTGAACAGGGTCGCCTAATGCAGTACGAGGAGGATTCATTCATGGCAGTTGACTACGGACCGAATGCGGGCGACCGCTCACGGCTGATCAGCATACTGGATTTGCAGGCATTTCCGCAAAGGCTCTGGGCGAAGGACCCGACGGTCTGGAGACAGGGACCGGAAGGCGCGAAGGAAATCGCTATCCGACTGGGATGGCTCGATGTTATGCAGGACATGCTGAAGCATGCGGGCGAGATCACCGCCTTCGCAGATGAAGTCCGAAACGCGGGATTCAAGCACACCGTTCTGATGGGAATGGGTGGAAGCAGCCTCAGCCCCGAGGTCTCGAAGAAGACATTTGGCGTGAAGGAAGGCTTTCCCGATCTGTTTGTACTGGACAGCACAGTTCCCGGAGCCATCATGGACGTGGAACGCGCGATTGATCCGCAGAAGACGCTCTTCGTGGTCGCCATGAAATCAGGCTCGACGGTTGAGACGAACTCCGTCTACCGATACTTCTATGAGAAGGTCAAGTCCGGCGCGAACTTCGCCGCGATAACCGACCCTGGAACTTCTCTGGAAAAGGAAGCGAATGACAAGGGATTCCGCAAGCTCTTCCTGAACCCACCGGACATCGGCGGACGGTTCTCCGCGCTTTCATATTTCGGCCTCGTGCCTGCCGCGCTGATCGGCGTTGATGTCGTCAAACTGCTGAACAGGGCTTGCGCAATGGCTGAGGAATGCGGACCGGATGCGGACGTTGAAGACAATCCCGGCATCGTCCTGGGCGCTGCGCTTGCGGACTTAGCGCTCCTCGGCACGGACAAGATGACCATGGTTCTTCCAGAGGAGGTAGCCAGCTTCGGGTACTGGGTGGAGCAGCTTGTGGCGGAAAGCACTGGCAAGATGGGCCGCGGGATCGTCCCGGTGGAAGGCGAGCCGCTCTGGGACCCCGGCATGTACGACGACGACAGACTGTTCGTACACGTTCGACTGAAAGGGAAGAAGGATTCCGAGATCGAAGAGAAGATGGCTGATATCGTGGACGCGTCGTTTCCGGTCATTACAATCGAAATGGACGACATATATGACATCGGCGCTGAATACTTCCGTTGGGAGATGGCGACGGCGGTTGCGTGCGCGCTCCTCGGTGTGAATGCCTTCGACCAGCCGAACGTGCAGGACAGCAAAACGAACACATTCCAGATACTGGATTCCGTGGAACAGACCGGCGCACTGCCGGATGAGTCCCCTTTCCTCTCACAGGACGGTGTATCGTTCTTCACCGACTCGCAGACGAAGAGCGTTCTGGATGCGATCTGTTCGCACGTCGGCGCTGATAGGTCGGCGGATTCCTACCTGGCGGCCTTTATTGCGCTCTTTCAGCCAGGGAACTACTTCGGGCTGATGGCGTTCCTAAAACCAACAGATAATCTAAATGCGGACTTCGCGACCCTGCGGACACTGCTGACCGATGTCTGCGGCGCTGCCACCACACTGGGCTTCGGCCCGCGATTCCTGCACAGCACGGGCCAGCTTCACAAGGGCGGCGCGAACAACGGGCTGTTCATCCAGTTCACGGCGGACGATGTGCAGGACATCAGCATACCCTGCGTGAAGTACTCATTCGCCACGCTGAAGAACGCTCAGGCGCTCGGCGACGCTCAATGCCTGATCACCAAGGGCCGTCCTTTCCTACGGATACACCTCGGTAAAAACGCGGTAAAGGGCTTGAAGAAGGTTCTGGGAATGCTGCAGTAGGCATCGTTTCGATCAAGAAGAACGCCCGCGGAACCAGGTTTCGCGGGCGTTTCTGCTATCAGATAGTTGGAACTCGGACTATTCTTCGATCGCCGCTTTCCTGTCCAGCGCGGGTTTCAGAACCTCCGGCGGGAACTTCGGCTTGCGGTCATACGAGTACAAGCCGTTCACTTCCTGCTCTACGTCGGTTAGCTGGGTATAGCACATCCCCATCAGGTGCGGGTTGTCCAACTGAGACTTCGCAAGCAGCGTGTACCGCTCGATGAACTCCGCCTCGTCCTTTGGCCGTCCGCCGTATCCCCACGCCTTGCCGTCCGTCTGGCCCGGATTCCACCAGATGCCGCCGTACTCACTCACCAACACCGGCTGGCCGGTATACTCAGGCTCCACTTCCGGATGGTTCCGAGGCAGGGTCTCGGTCTTCGGGTCTGCCGCGAACTTGTCGTAGCGTTCCTTGTATGTCTCCGGGTCCTGATCGTAGTCGTGAAGGTCCCAAATTTCGGTCTTGACGTGGCTGTACCCACTCGCATCAATGAAAGGCCTCGACGGGTCTAGTCGCTTCGTGAGATCGAACAACTCCTCAAAGAAGACCGGCAGATACCGATCATGCGGGCTGCGCGCCTCGTTGAGCGGCATCCACAGAACCAGGCTGGGATGATTCCGGTCGCGCAGAACCGCCTCGGTCCATTCGCGCACGAAGTTCTCACGGGCCTGAGCATGATCCTTCACGGACACTCCCCAGTCCGGGAATTCGCCCCACACGATGTAGCCGAGCTTGTCCGCCCAGTAAAGCGTGCGAGGCTCGAATATCTTCTGGTGGAGCCGAGCGCCGTTGTACCCGAATGCCAGGCTGCGCTCGATGTCCGCCTTAAGCTCGTCATCCGATGGCGCGGTGTAGATACCGTCCGGCCAGAAGCCCTGGTCGAGAATCAGGCGCTGGAAGACCGGCTTGCCGTTGATGAGGAATCTATCGCCGTCAATCCGCACATCCCGCAGTCCGAAGTACGAAGACACCTCGTCCGAGATCGCGTCGCCGCTAATGAGCCGAATGGACAGATCGTAAAGATGAGGCTTTCCAACTTCCCACAGAATCGGGTTCGGAATGTCCAGCGTCAGAACGTTCTGCCCACCAATGTTCTTCAATGCGCCGGTGGTGACCACCGCTCCGCCGTCCTTCACAACCACATCGAGCGACACGCCGGGACACGCGTTTTCTACCGCGATCTCCAGAGATACCCTCTGATTGGCGGCGTCCGGCCAGACGGTCAAGCCCTTCACGTAGGTCTGAGGCACCGCCTCCAGCCAAACAGTCTGCCAGATGCCCGTGGTGCGCGTGTAGTGGCAGCCGAAGGAGCCGAACTGGTGCGACTGCTTACCCGCAGGCTGATAGAACGACCGCACGTCGTCCTCCGCGCACAGCACTATCTCGTTCTCGCCGTCCATCTTGACGACATCGGTAATATCCGCGCTGAACGGGGTGTACCCGCCGCGGTGATGAACAACCTGCTTGCCGTTCACCCACACGCGCGCATCGTAGTCTACCGCGCCAAAATGCAGTATCAGCCGCTGACCGCGCAGCGCTGGGGCAACCTCGACGATCTTTCGATACCATACCGCGTTCATGAAATCCGTGTGCTGCACGCCGGAAAGCTTGCTCTCCGGACAGAACGGCACGATAATCTTCTGCGAGAAATCGGCGCCGGTCTGCCAGCCCTTGCTGACGCCGCACTTCGCGTCGTCAATCTCAAACTGCCATTCGCCATTCAGGTTCTGCCACGCCTTGCGCTCGAAGTCAGGGCGCGGATGCTCGGGTCGGGGTATTCCAGACATAAATTCCTCCACTCAAAGATAAACTGTCACCGGCATCCATGCAGGCATTGACCGTACGCGGCTCGCCGAAACACAGCACATAGATTATAGTGTCGCCTGCCACAGATGGCAACCTTTTCAAGCAGGGATTTTTGCACGAAGGTTGAATATGGTAAATGGCATGTGAATTCTGAAGCAACATGTACACACACGGAGGATTATGCGATGTCACCACAGATCTCGCGCAGAGACTTTCTGAAGAGTGCCGCAGTAGGCGGTGCAGGGTTGCTGATACTGAAGAGCAGCTCGGCTTTTGGCTATTCGGCAAACGAAAAGCTGAACATAGCTTGTATAGGCGCCGGCGGAAAGGGCCGCTCGGATATACAAGGCGTGGCAAGTCAAAACATCGTCGCGCTCTGCGACGTTGACGCACGACGGGGCGCCGATGCGTTCCAGGCTTACCCGAAGGCAGCCAAGTTTACCGACTTCCGCAAAATGCTGGACAAGATGCATAAGCAGATTGACGCGGTAATTGTCAGCACGCCCGACCACACGCACGCCATAGCAGCCGTGACCGCTATGCGAATGGGCTTGCACTGCTACTGCCAGAAGCCGCTGACCCACTCCATATACGAAGCTCGCCTGATGCGCGACACGGCCCGCAAGTACAAAGTCGCCACGCAGATGGGCAACCAGGGTACGGCTTCTTCGAACATGCGCGAGTCTGTCGAGATAGTCCGCTCCGGCGCTATCGGCAATGTGCGCGAAGTACACGTCTGGTCGAACCGCCCGATCTGGCCGCAGGGTCTGACTCGTCCTGAACCACAGCAGATTCCCAAGGAACTGGATTGGAATCTTTGGCTCGGCCCCAGACCGACGCGCCCGTACAACGAAGCCTATTTGCCGTTCAAATGGCGCGGATGGAAGGACTTCGGAACCGGAGCGATCGGTGACATGGGTTGCCACACGCTGAACATGCCGTTCATGGCGCTGAATCTGACGCATCCGATCTCCGTCCACGCTGAGGTATTCGATGCAACGGATGAGAGCTATCCGAAACAGGAGATTATCCGCTGGACTTTCGATAAGCGGGGAGATCTCCCGTCATGCAAACTGACGTGGTATGACGGTGGGCTGAAGCCGCATGCTGATATCCTGCTCGGACGTGACCTTCCTGGCAGCGGATGTGTGCTAATCGGAGACAAGGGCCGATTGTTTGCAGCGGATGACTACGGCGGAAGCCATGTTCTACTGCCCGAAGAGCAGTTCTCAGACTACAAGCTTCCTGCGCCGACGCTGCCCCGTTCACCGGGACATTACGAGGAATGGATGAACGCTTGCAAGGGCGGCGATAAGGCGATGTCGAACTTCGACTACGCCTCAGGTCTAACAGAAACGGCGCTCCTGGGCAACTTGGCCGCGCTTGTCGGCGAACCGATCTACTGGGACGCGGACGGCATGAGAGCTGTCAACTGCCCGAAAGCCGATCAGTTCATCCACCCGACCTTCCGCAAAGGATTCGAACTCTGATTTCGGAATGCGGATTTCGGATTTCGGAGTGAGAGATCGGAGAATACCGATTGCGGAGTGATGAGAGGAATGCGTTCATTTGTTGCGCGCGGTCTTAATGGACGCGACGACCATGCGCAGTATCTGTTCGCATTCCTCGTATAAGGATTCGACTCTAGCGTTCGGAATAATGCCTGCTTCTACAAGCATCTCAAGCCAGAGCAGAGTCTCATCAGCTTCTTCTTCGACAATGCCCAGTTTAGAGATGAAGTCATTGGTCGAGCGCGCACGACAGGCTGCCCTGTAGTTAGCTGCCACAGACGTAGCTGATCGAAGAAACTGCCTGCCCAGGACATCGGCTCTAGGATTCCTGGGCAGTGTTTCTGAGACACGGATCGCGTCCAGCGCCATGGCCTTCGTTCTTGCCTTCAGGTCACTCCCATCCATCTGTTACCCATTCCCCATTCCGAAATCCGAAATCCGAAATGCTCAGGCTCCCACGCCGCCTGATCCGGCTCGGTCGCCGCGCTCCTTGCCCATTCGCTCCCAGTAGCCGCTCGCACGGAACGCGTCCAGCGGGTTCGGATCCAGCCCCATCTCCTCGCGGACAACCTTCAGCAGCGGGCTGACATCGGTGTTGAACGCTTCGGTCATGCACACCTCGGCGGTCACGATGTCGTAGTCCTTCTGCGCCTGAAGCAGCTTGCCTCGGTTGATGCACAGGGCCTTTGCATACGCGCCCTGGATGTGCTCGATTGTCTGAATCATCGCGTCAATCTTTGACTTCATGATGTGGCACTGATCAACCATGTAGGCCACAGGCGGGTTCCCGTTCGGCGCGTCCTCTGCCTTCGCGAGTTCGTTGTAGATCAGGAACAACTCGTAAGGGTTGATGGAGCCGACAGTCAGATCATCGTCCGCATACTTGTGGTTGTTGAAGTGGAAGCCGCCCAGCCGCTCCTCATCCAGAAGGAAGGCGACGATGTGCTCAACGTTCGTGCCCTGAAGGTGATGGCCGAGGTCAACCAGCACGTGCGCGTTCGGGCCGCACTTCTGGCACATCACGAACGACATACCCCAGTCGGCGATGTCCGTGTGATAGAATCCCGGCTCAAACGGCTTGTATTCCAGCACCATCCGCATGTCCGCGGGCATGGCGTTGTATACCGTCTGCAGCGATTCTAGCATGTAGGCTTTCCTGCGTCGGAAATCGCCCTCTCCTGGGTAGTCCGTACCATCTGCGAACCACAGGGAAAGCACGTCCGAGCCGATGATCTTCCCAAGCTCAATCGAATCCACCATGTGGTCAACGGCTTGCTTCCGCACAGCCGGGTTCTCGTTGGTTATGCTGCCCGACATGTACTCGCGCGCCTGAAAGACGTTCGGGTTGATCGCGCCGATCTTCACGCCAAGCGACTTCGCGTAAGCCGAAAGGTTCGTGCAGTCCGCCGCTCCGTTCGGGAAGTCCCACAGCACGTGAACCGCCACCGTCGGGGCTACACCGGTGAACTTGTGTACCTGCGCGGCATCGGCCAGCTTTTCTTCGATCGAAACCGCCGCGCCCGGCTGGCGGTACGTGCCGAAACGCGTGCCTGCATTCGAGAATCCCCACGAGGGAGTCTCGATCTTCTGATCCTTCAGTCTCTGCTTGATCTTGTTTACATCCAGCCCACGGTCGGTAAGCCGCTCCGCCAATAGTGCATATTCCGCTCGATAATTGTCTGCCATTCGAATCATCCTCTCCTGAAAAAGTGTCGTACCAGTATTATACCAGTCCCTGGCACATTCCTGCATCACTCAGAATATGTCGTATGAGACCCATGTGACCTATCCTAGCGCTTTGACGATATCCTGCGAATCAAACACAAACCCGTATGCCAGCGCCACCCGCCAGAGCGCCTCTTCCTTATGCGACTCGGTGCGCGCGGACTCCTTGTTCTCGACCGCCGTCACAGCGTCCCTGATCGCCGAGCACATGATACCGTGGCGGCTCATGTCCAGCATCCCACCGGGCGAGACCAGCAGACACCAGTTGATCGCGAACCCTGCATAGATCAGGTGGTTGATGCCGTGATGCTTGCACAATGCGAAAAGCTGATGGGCGTTCTCGGCGATCGGTTCATCACCCACCGGCTTGGCGTTCTTTGCGAAGTCCAAGCGCTTGAAACCTTTGGCAACATCCTCTTCGTTGTGCTTGCCGACGAAGACGTTCTCACCGCGAAACCGGTTCAGCTTGTCCATCACCGGGTCCGACTTGATTTGCTCCGGAATGCCGGTGGGGACACCGGCGCTCCCAGCGGTCTTCTTGTAGCCGGGGAGATACGAGTAGTAGTCCCCTCCCCCTACGACATGAAAGAGCCGGAAGCCTGAACCTCTCACCGCCCCGAGTAGCTTCGGGAAGACCGTCTCACAGATCTTGTCCGCACGCGGGATATACTCAACTACACGATGCCAACCCGGATACCCCTCTCGTGTGCCCATGTCCCAGGCGTGCATAACCACTATCGCCGTATGCTTGCGCGAAATCTCGATATCAGCCTTCTTCCATCCGCCGTATCCCTCGCCTGGCACCTCGCGCTTGAAGTCGGCGTCGAAGTGCTGGTAGTAGCTCGCTGGAAGTTTGATGATGTCGTTCACGTGCCTCACCTCATTTCGGATTTCGGAAGTCACCCTCACCCCTTGCCCCTCTCCCGATAACGGGCGAGGGAACGCGCCCACCGCGGCGAGGATCCCCGTCATCTGTTTCATGAAATCACGTCGTGTTGGCGCCACTGAGTAACCCCCCGGACCGTCCGCTTGCTCTGCTGAGTTTCCACATATACGGCGCATAATCCTCTTGACCGTGCAATCGCAACGGAGGTAATACCTCATTGGCGGCTGAATATACGACCGTTAGTGTTATCGCCAACAACCGGGGGTATCTATGTCAAAAATGCGCTACTTCACATCGTTGTTTTTCGTCTGCTTGTCAGGAGTGCTGACTATGGGACGGGTATACTCTAAGGACTTCACCGCAGCGGTGCTCAAGACCGGCTTTCCGGGAGAGGACAGCGTGCTCGTGCAGAACATGACTGAGGACCTGCAGTCTTCAGGGTACAAGGTCATGGAATTCACCCCAGATCAGCTCTGTGACCCAGATAAGCTGGATGCACAGGTCCTGGACCTGCTGGCGCTCCCGGACTCCTCGGCCCTGCCCGCCAATGCCGCGCCATCCATAGAGGCATACTTGAAGGACGGCGGGGACATTCTGGCGCTGAACACCCCGATGTGGCAGCGGTCTCTTCTTCAGATCGGCAACGAGTGGATTACGCTTGAGGAATACCAGACCAAGAACGCCGCCGTGCCGCTTGAGCATACCATCATCACCTTCGACGGCAAGCTGGACGGATGGCGCAGGAACAGCAACGAGGCGGACGTTAAGACCACCGCGCAGGCAGGTGTGTACGGCCCGGCTCCGAATCAGAAAGCCCTGCATGTAACCATTCCCAATCTGACATCATGGGACACATTTGGTCTTTCGAAACTTGATAAACCGTTTGCCATTGGACGAACCCTCACGGTCTTCTCCGCCAAGGGTGGGCCGGACACGACGCAGTTGGCCATAGAATGGACAGAGAAAGACGGATCGCGCTGGCTTGCGGTCGTCGCGCTTACACAGGAATGGCGGCGATACGTGCTGCAGCCCGGCGATTTCCAGTACTGGCAGAGCGCCCCCACTCGCGGCGGACGGGGCGACCGCCTGAAGCCGGAGAATGCGGAGTCGTTCACTGTGGGACTGGCATTCACGCACACCACCGGCATACCTAGCGGCAAGCACGAGTATTGGATCGGCCCAGTAGGAACGGCGAAAATAAACCCCGAGTACCAAGAGCTGTTCACCGCCGTTCGCCCGCCTGCGCTGGATACGCTTTCACCCGGATATAAGCTCTTCGATATGCACGGCGTGACAAGCCTGAAAGTGCGCAACGACCAGGTAATAGTTGGACAAGAGAACCTGACCGTACCATCGGTCTTGAGATCGCCCCAGCCGCGACCAACAGGCGCGGGTTTGAACAAGGGCCGAGACTGGCGGTTCATCCCATTGCTGGAAGGTCGTTCAGCGAACGGCGAGTGGCGCGGGATTCCCGCAACCCTGACTGTACAGGCGGCGGGGCCGTACAAGGGAGGCGTCTGGACATCGTTCGGCATCGGCGACCTGGAATGGTACAAGCAGCCTCCAGTGCGCGCTATCATCCGCCAGATCGCCGAGCGAATGAAGAACCCGGTCTGGCTTGTGGACGGAGGGGCTGACTACTACACCTATTTCGAAGGACAGGAGATAGAACTCGGCTACCGTGCAGTCAATCTGAGCAGCGTAACACGCGAAGGACTCAGTTCACGTGTTACTGTGAACGGCCCGGTATCGGACAATGGCGGAAAGCCATATGAACAGGAATTGCCGTTCCACCTTGATCCAATGGCCGAGAATCCATCCACCGTCGGAAAGTGGACCACGAACTTCTGGCCGGATAATGGATACCGCGTGACTGCGGAGCTTTCAGACAATGGAAAAATCATTGATCGGGTCACTCACGAATTCAACGTCTGGAAACCGAAGCCGGTCAAGCGCTTTGTCACCGAGAAGGACGGCGATTTCTACCTCGACGGCAAGCGATGGCGGGCGCACGGCGTCAACTACATGCCCTCATCCGGCATCGGCACGGAGGACGGCGAGTACTTCGAGCACTATCTCAGAGCCGGTTCTTACGATCCTGAGGTTGTTCAGCGCGACATTGACCACCTCAAAGACCTTGGATTCAACGCCGTCAGCATCTTCATCTATGCCGGGGTCGAGAAAGACCAGAACTTGCTTGACCTGCTGCGACGCCTAGACCTGGCGGGCATCAAGGCCGACCTGGCGCTGAGGCCGGGAACTCCTTTTGACTTCGAGTGGCCGCGAATCGGCGATATCATCAAAAACTCCCGACTGAATGAGAACGACACCATTTTTGCCTATGACCTCGCCTGGGAGCCGTCGTTCGGCCATCAGCGCGAGAGAGTACGATGGGACAGCGAATGGGAGCAGTGGGTCATCGAACGATACGGCAGCGTGAAGAACGCCGAGGCGGACTGGGGATTCCCCATACCCAGGGATGAGAGCGGCAAGATTACTAATCCCACTCCTGAGCAAGTGGACACAAACGGCAAGTGGAATGTCATGGTCGCCGCGTATCGGCGGTTCCTGGATACACTGCTCTATAAGAAATATGGAGAAGCCCGCAGACTGGTCAGAAGCGTTGACCCGAACCACATGGTCAGCTTCCGAATGAGTGAGGCGACGAACCCGACCTATCGCTGGGAAGGGCGCATCACCTATGACTTCCCCTACCTGGCGGCTGCGGTGGATATCCTGGCGCCTGAAGCATATGGGCGAATCGGCGACTGGGAAAAGGTCAAACCCGGTTGGTTCCAGTTCGAGTGGGGCCGCCTGTTCGCACCGCAGAAGCCGTTCATGTGGAAAGAGATGGGCTGTTCCACCTGGGACAACAGCCGCATGACGAACTCCGAATCCAGATTCGCGTTCCAGGAGACATTCTACAAAGCGTTCTACAAGATGCTGACTGCAACCGGCTGTGACGGCATCTTCTTCTGGTGGTACCCAGGTGGGTTCCGATACGGTGAGAACAGCGACTTCGGCATCATCAATCCAGACGGCACAGATAGGCCTGTGACAAAAGTCATTCGAGAGAACGCGTCTCTCTATCTCAATGGCAAGCCCACTAAGATCGTTGACAAGTGGATCACCGTGGACAGAGACGCGCACCCCGATGGCATATCCGGCGTGTATGATGAAGTTAAAGTCGCATTCTGGTCGGCTGTTGACAAAGGCTTGACTCCTGGACTACGCACCAAAGGCACGGGGACAGACTCCACAAATTGTCCGCTTCTCGCAGTAGGCAACACGGCGTGCAACGGCAACAACCCGCCTAAGTACCTGGATGCCGCGATTGATCTCATTGAAATAAGAGACGCAAGCGGAAAGTGGATATCCGTGGACAAGGGCGGCGAAGTCACCGTCAAAAGGACCCAGCCGATTGTGGCGCGAGTAACGATCACAAACCTTGCCGAGGCCAAGCTGATATCTCCACAGAAGCAAGGTTACAACAAAGGGGCAGTCTACCTTACGGTATCGGCTAACGGGAAAGCAGCGCTGATTCCCCTGAGCAAGAGTCTTGGGGGTCTGCAGTCCACCACGTTCGAGAACATACCAGTATCCAATGGGATACGGTCGAACGCCGCGGTTACTTTCAGCTTCGTGGCGAAAGGCAGAACTGCTTTCGGCGAGAAGTTCACTATGAGGTTGATACCGCAATAGTGTGCGGTTGCACAAAGCAAAAAAGGGTCTCCGTGATGCCGGAGACCCTCACATCAAGCAGTAGAATCAGAGAACCTCTACCATACTAACATCAAACACCAGCGTGGCGTTCCCAGGAATCTTGGGATAAGAGCCGGCGCTTCCGTATGCCAGATCCGGCGGTATCCATAGCCTGCGCTTTCCACCAACCTTCATTCCCGGTACGCCCTGATCCCATCCATCTATCACCGCTTTCTGGCCTAGCGTAAACTCGAATGGTGTGCTGCCTGGGTCAAGGCTACTCTCAAACTTCGTGCCGTCCGACAGCCAACCGGTGTAGTTGACCCTGACCTTGGAGTTGCTCACCACATCAGCGCCGGTTCCAACCGTTAGATCAATGTACTTCAGCCCGTTTGCCAAAGGAGTCCACGGCTTAACGCTAACCACTTCCACATAGTATACAAGTGGTGCGTTAGCGGGAATAGACGGCGGATTGCCCACAGCCCCATACGCCAGATCCGGTGGTACAATCAGCCGACGCTGGCCCCCGACACGCATACCGTTCACGCCCTCATCCATTGCGGCGGTTATAGTTTTGTCTCCAAGAACGATCTCCACAGGCTTCCCACCGGTGTCCATAGTGCTCTGAACCTTGGTTTTGCCGTCCGCCAGGTAGGTTATGTAGTTTATGGTAACGATACCCATTGCGGCGCTGTTACCAGTGCCTTCTTTGATATCCTGATACTCCAGCCCGGAGGCGGTAATTATCGTGCGCGGCACAGGATCAGTGTGGACAACGGCGCCCTTAGTGAGACTGCCGCCACAACCGACAATCACAACCGCCACTGGTAATACAAGCAATGCAAGAGATATTTTCTTCATCTAGTATATTCCTTCAAGAATAACCGTTGGCAATCTCCCCCGGAAATTCGCCGCTACGGTCCAGTTACGTTCATAAGCTCCGTCTGGAAAACCAGCCAGGCATCTCCCGGTATTTTTGGAGGGTTACCCGCTGATCCGTATCCCAGCGCCGGCGGAATGATCAGCTTTCTCCTCCCGCCAACCTTCATAGACATTATTCCTTCATCCCATCCGGCAATAACAGCGCCGGTTCCGATAAGGAAATCTATGGGAACGCCGTTAGATGCGTCAAACTGCGTGCCATCGGTAAGCCAGCCTGTGTAATTAACAAAGACTCTGTCACCGGTACTGGGTGAAGCTCCTGTCCCGACCAGATAGTCGTGATACTTCAATCCTGAAGCCGTAGTAACCGGCGCCGCAACCTGTACCAACTCGTTATCAAACACCAGCGTAGAGCCTGCCGGTATGGAACCATGCACCGTATCTCCATATGCAAGCGCTGAAGGAATCATCAACCTTCTCTTGCCGCCCACTTTCATAGACATTATTCCTTCATCCCACCCGGCAATCACCTGGCCAGTGCCAACCGTGAACAAGAATGGTGTGCCGCTTGTGGACGAATCGAACTTCGTGCCGTCGGTCAACCAGCCTGTGTAGTTGACGCTGGCATTATCATATGTCGCAGGAGACGCACCAGTCCCCACAGTCAGATCAATGTACTTCAGCCCATCCGGTAAGGTAGTCCATTCCCTAATGTTCACTACTTCAACGTCCACAATCAGTATACTATTGGAAGGAATATCAGGTGAATGGCCGGCGCTGCCATATGCCAGGTCTGCCGGTATCCAAAGTCTGCGCTTTCCGCCAACCTTCATGCCGGTGACGCCTTCGTCCATACCTGCGGTCTTTTCCTTCATCCCAAGGGTTATGACCACGGGCGTGCTGCCGGTATCCATGCTGTTTATCTTCTTTCCGCTGGTGAAGTACGCTGTGTACTTCACGCTCACGGTATCGGTAGCAGCAACCTCAGCGCCTGTCCCTTCGACCAATTCTGTGTACTTAAGCCCATCAGGAAGTGTAGTCCACGGCCCTATGCTCACAAGTTCCACATAGTACACGACGGACACGCCACCCGGAATCAGTGGAGGTTTGCCTGTATCGCCGTATCCAATCTCCGGCGGTACAACAAGACGCCGATGTCCACCCACGCTCATGCCTTCTACGCCTTCATCAAATCCTGCCGTGATCTCCTTGCGTCCCAGCGTGATTTCCACCGGTGCGCCGCCCGGATTCATGGTGCTCTCCACCTTAGTGTCGTTTGTCAGGTAGAGGATGTAGTTTACTGTCACCATGTCCGAAGCAGTAGCCTGCTTGCCGATGCCCACCTTAATATCTTGGTATTGCAGGCCGGATTGCGTAATCACAGTCTGCGGTACAGGATCAGGTTGGACGGGGCTTTTAGTGAGACTGCCGCCACAGCCGGCTAGCATCACCGCAAGTGCGGCTGACAAGGCAAGCAACAAAGTCTTCATAAACCACATTCCTTAGAGAGTATTATCTGACTGATCCAACGCGTACACATAATTGCGCCCGAAACGCCTACCACACAATACACCATTATCGGTAGTTTTCTCAAAAACCTTCGTGGGCGAAGCACTTCGCTCACTTTGCGCCAGGTCGGACGTCTATCAAGCGCACCATGAACACCAATGTCTCATCCGGCAGGATGTCGGGCGGGGCGCCGATTTTTCCGTATGCCAGTTCCGGCGGAATGACAAGACGACGTACTCCACCGATCTTCATGGTTGAAATCCCTTCGTCCCAACCCTTGATGACATTACCTCTACCAAGAATGAAAGACAAGGGGTCTCGTTTCGCAGATAGCGATGTGTCGAACATTCTCCCGGTACTTGACCATCCAACATAGTCCACCAACACCTGGTCACCGGCCTTCGGAGATGAGCCACCACCGGCGCTAATATCCTGATACTTCAGCCCACTGCCGGTCTTAATGGTTTTCAATTTGGAATCCAACTGCCAGTTATGCGCCTTCACATCCGTCAGGCGATCTAGATCTGCCTTCCGCTGCGGAGCCTTAGGGTTAACCGGCGCTGCTGCCTGTTCTTGTTCCTGAGGAGCGGACGACTGCCTCATCTTGCTCATCACCACTGCAAGCAATCCAATCAGCACACAAAGCACAATAACAAGAATTCGAGATGACTTCATTCAACCCTCCATCACTGCAATTCGTTTCATCGTATTATACGCAACCTTCAGACTAAGAGTTCGCATCAACCTGTTTTAGCAAACTCAATCAAATCCGTAATTCTGGCCGTCGCCATACAGAAACAGGTATCCGCCGCGCCGTAGTACAGGCGAATCTCATCTTTCTCGAAATCAGGAACGGCGGACGTCACGAATACCACATTCGGCACGTCCCCCACTCGTTCGTATTCTTCGGTCGGCGCCATCAGGTATTCTTTGCCTCTAGCAATCACCTTTGATGGATCGTCCAGATCAAGAAGCGCAACGCCGGTCTTGTAGATCAGACCGTTGCAGCGAGGCGTGGTCCCGTGGTAGATCACCAACCATCCCTCATCCGTCCTTATCGGCGGTGCGCCGGGGCCGATCTTGCCCTGGTCCCAGGCGAATCGGCGGCTCTCAATAACGCAGCGCGGATTTCCCCAGTGTACCAAATCCGGGGAATCGCACATCCAGATGTGGCCCTGTCCGCCCGGCTGGAACGGTCTGTCAAGCCGCACATACATGCCGTTGATCTTCTCCGGGAAGAGGACCATGTTCCTGTTGGTCGGCTCAGAGGCGATGGCTACCTTCTCGAACGTTCGGAAATCGCGCGTTCGACTGACCGACACCTGGCAGCCGTAACGGTTTTCAGCCGCATAGCATATGAAGTAATCGTCGCCGATCTTCGTTATCCGCGGATCGTATATCGCCTCTTCATACGTCAGATACGGCTCCTCGGTCGGCGCCATTATCTCACCCGGCTCAACGTTGAACTTGATACCATCGTCGCTCCACGCCATTCGCATGGTCTGAAAGCCGTGTTTGCTCTCCACTCGGAGCACGGCAGCGTATCTATCCTCAAAGCGTGTAACCGCACTGTTGAAAACGGCATTCGCGCCCGGAATCATCTGCGCGCTTATGATCGGATTGCCCTCATAGCGCTTCACTACATCAGTCACAGTGTGCCCCTCCCCTGACCGCAGATCGAATCACTCTCGCCTCTGCCACTACAATACCAGTCCTGCACAATTTGGTCAAGCTCCCAAATTGGTGACAAATCACTCACGCATGACGTATAAGAGAGTAGTTCGCCTTGACACCATGCACTCCTGATTCATATAATCTTCACGTAGGAGGCTCTGCTGCATGCCAACTGGAAGAAGGCGCCGCAAGTCCGGGCGCACGAAGTTTAGACGTTTTTGGTTGTATACCGAAGTAATATTCCTCCTGCTGCTGGTTGTTACGCTTGCGGTAGTAGGCAGCGCATTCTACAGCGTAATGCGCATACTCCCGTCGAGTGCCGACATCGCCAGTTATGAGCCAACTCAGTCCACCAAGATTTTCTCTTCCGACGGTGTACTGCTGGCAAACATTTTTGAAGAAAATCGCGAAGTAGTTCCCATCGGAGACATCCCAAAAGACCTGCAGAACGCAACCGTCGCCATTGAAGACGAACGGTTCTACAAACACCCCGGCGTGGATATCAGAGGCATCGTGCGCTCTCTTTATCAGAACATCAAGCGCGGCCACACCGCACAGGGCGGCAGCACCCTTACCCAGCAACTGGCAAGGAATATCTACCTGTCACAAGAACGAAGCGTCTCCCGTAAACTGAAGGAGATACTGCTGGCGCTGGAGCTGGAGCGTAACTTCTCCAAGGAGCAGATACTGGAACTGTACATGAACCAGGTCTACTACGGGAGCGGCGCATACGGCGTGCAGACAGCCGCCACGCTCTATTTCGGCAAAGACGTAAAAGACCTGACGCTTGCAGAATGTGCGCTTCTGGCGGGTCTGCCTCAAAAACCCTCTGGATACACTCCATACGAGAATCGTGAGGCTGCAATAGGACGCAGAAACGTCGTGCTGGACCATATGGAAGGGTTGGGATACATCACCAGGTCTGAGTGTGAAGATGCCAAGAATGACCAGGTACATCTTGCAGGTCTGCAGCCCAAGGGTATGATGCAATACAAGGCCCCGTGGTTCATCACCTACGTCATGAAGGAACTTACGAAGAAGTTTGGCGCGGACCTGATGTATCACGGCGGATTGAGAGTTCACACAACGTTGAACTACGAGATGCAGCAGATAGCCGAGGACGCGCTTCGCACCGGCGTCCACAATGCCAGACGTCAGCGGGTAACCCAGGGAGCGCTAATCTGCATTGATCCCGCAACGGGTTACATCAAAGCGATGGTCGGCGGGGTAAACCCGGACTTCTCCAAAGACCAGTTCAACAGGACGACACAAGCGAAACGTCAACCGGGATCATCGTTCAAGGCATTCGTCTACACCGCAGCCATTGACGAAGGATTCGATCCCAACTATCGTATATCCAACGAAAAACTGTCCTATAAGGGATATGGGCCAAAGGGCTGGTCGCCAAAGAACTTTGACAATAAGTACAGCAAGTCAATGAGTATGAAGCAAGCTATTGCGTATTCCGTAAACGTCTGCGCCGTGCGAATGGCCGAACAGGTAGGCATAGGGAAAGTCATCACGTTTGCTCACATGCTGGGGATAACGTCTCAGCTTGACCCGAATCTCTCATTGGCGCTCGGCAGCTCCGTTGTCACACCGATAGAAATGTGTTCGGCATACGGAGTGTTCGCGGCAAAAGGCATGCGCGCCGAGCCGACCGCGATAGTCCGAATCAACGAATCGGACCGCAATGACGACGGCGGCGTGATAGAAGAGAACAGGCCGGTGGTTCGGCAGGTGTTGAGCGAACAGACCGCCGAACTGATGGATGATATGTTCCGCGGAGTTGTAACCATGAGGGGAGGAACAGGCTATAACGCGAAATCAGTTAGGGGCGCGCGCGGCAAAACCGGCACCACCTCGGACGACAGGGATGCATGGTTTGTGGGGTACACGCCGGAGCTTTCCACAACCGTGTGGGTAGGCAACGACAACAACTCGACGATGAGGGACGTATGGGGCGGCAACGTGTGCGCGCCTACCTGGGCAGTATTCATGCGGAGGGCGCTGGTCATCCACGAAAAAGAACATGATCGGGAGAAGGCAGCTCAGGATGCCAACAAACAGCAATCTTCTGTTACACCAGGAACAACTTCCAGACTGCATCGGAATGAGCCGACGGCACGGGAGCGCGCCACAGTTACCATTTGCCGAGACAGCGGACTGCTAGCGACTAAGGATTGCCCGTCCACATATCGCGTCACCTATGACCTGGGCAAAGAACCGACCACCTTCTGCACTCTTCACGGCGGAAACAACTCGACAGACAATCTGCCCACTGCGGAACAGCCTACTGCCAATGATACGCCTTCAGCTAATGATACTGCCGGGCCGCACAGACCAGGCGCAACAACAAGTTCGTCGGACGCTTATGTCACGGTGGTAATATGCGCGGACTCCGGGCAGCTAGCCAATGAGTATTGTCCCGAAACCGTCAGCAGAAGGTTCCTGAGAAGCGAAGCGCCTTCTAAAGTGTGCAGAGTACACAAACCCCCGCAGTAGGCTCTTTCTCCTTACAGGTGAAGGCGCCCTGTAAGTGATGCTGCTATCAACGCCAGCCCCAGGGCAACGCGGTAGACAACGAATATCCCTGTCGTCCTGGTTTTGAGATAGCCGATCAGGAACTTGATGCAGAAGAAGCCGCTAATCGCCGACGCTACCGTACCCACTATCATCGGCATGGCATCTGCCGAGGTCAGCCCGATCTTCATTACCTTGTGAAGCTCCCACGCGCCCGCACCCAGAATCACTGGAGCGCCCAGCAAGAATGAGAAACGCGCCGCCGCCTCACGCTCCAGGCCGGCCGCAAGCCCGGCTGTTATCGTAATGCCGGATCGAGAGACTCCTGGAATCAGAGCCAACGCCTGCGCCAATCCGATGAAGACCCAGTCGAGCAGTTTCACAGCGCCCATTGGCCGATTCTTCCGACCCGCGCGGTCTGCGGCGTAGAGCGCCAGGCCCATAAGAATGAGCATCGCGCCTGTCAGCAACGGTTGATCCCTGAACACCGAGTCTATCGTGTCCTGGAACTTGAACCCAACAGCAGCAGCCGGAATGCTGGCGAAGAGTATCGGCCAAAGGAGCATCGGCGCATCCTCGCGATCGTTCGCCCGTCGCTTGGATCGGAACTGACTGACGACTAGCTGATACCATTCGCGCCAGAAGAACAGTAATAGCGCGAGAAGCGTGCCGAGGTGGATAACCGCGTCAAACGCAACCGTGCCTGTGTCCCAGCCAAACACCCACCTTACGATGAGCAGATGCGCTGAGCTGCTGATGGGAATAAACTCTGTGACCCCCTGGATAACGCCTAAGATCAACGCTTCAAGTGCTGTCATTGGTCCTCTCTCTGACTAGGGAAAGTGTTCTGGTTTTCGCCCGATGTGGAAGATGCAGGCTCTGCAGGTCGTACGTATGCTACATGTTCTTCGTGCGTGAGTCCCCACACATGAAGTCTTTTGGGCTTTATAAGGTAGTATCGCACCAGGACGCGGATAATGGCTGCAACCGGCGCGGCCATGAACATACCAAGTATGCCAAAGAACTCGGCGCCGATCAGCAACGCGATCAGCACCACAGCCGGATGCAGATGCATGCGGTCACCGATCAACTTGGGCATTATGAACTTGCTTTCCACAAAGTGCATGATCGAGAAGGCAATCAGAATATAAAGCCCGAGGGTTGGGGTCTTTGCCATGGCCAAAACAACTATCGCAGCGCCGCTGACAACCGGGCCGACCACGGGGATAGCGCGCGTAATGCCGGCAAACAGGCTCAAAATCAGCACGTAGTCCATATCAAACAGTCTCAGAAGCAGGCCCACAACAACGCCCGCGATAACGCATAGTATGATCTGCCCCACGACATAACTGCGCATGATGTCGTTCACCTCGTGAAGCATACCCAACACCTCTTTGGTGCGACGCCTCGGGGCCAGAGCCACAAACTCTTTCTTCAGGGTGCGACTGTCCAAGATGAAGTAGAAGGCCAATACGGGTATCAAGATCAGATCAACCAATCTGAACAGGTAGCCAATGCTGGATTTGGCGGCGTTGGTCGTCCAGTTTCGCACAGCGCTGCCGAGTCGCACAAACGTTTTCTGGCTCCCTCTATCACCGCCAAGTCTGGAGTTTATCGCATTGTCATCCGGTGCATACAGGAAGTTGCGCACGTCGTCCGGGAGGGCGTCGTTGAGAACCGAAAATTGCTTTACCCAAGCGGCAACGGACCTACGGGTTTTCTCGACGGTGGTGTTCAGTTTTGATGCATCCAAGTTGCTGACCACACCCATGAACTCATTTTGGAAAGGCCTTATGCAAGCCTTCACGGTCACAATGATTCCGCTAAACAACATGATGAAAACCAGGAGTGTGGCGACTAAACGCTGAAACTTTCGACTCAGTCCGCGGACCCGGTAGGAACAGAGGAAATCCACACTGGGAAGAAGCATGTAACACAAAACCACTGCGACGAGAATCGCCCCTGCCACTGAGCGCACCCTGTAGAAGAAATACCCCAACCCTACCCAGATGACTATCCGCAGCAAGATCCGCCAGATTAACTCCAGAACCGATTCTACCCGTTCTTGTGGATCCATGTGTCTCTCAATCAATCTCGAAGTATTTGAACAAGGCCTCTCGGATTCTTTCGGATGCGCCCCCATCGCCATAAGGATTGATGGCACGCGCCATGCTATTGTACACATTCTCGTCGGTCAGCAGTCGGGAAGCCGACTCGAATATCTCATCCGCATCCGTCCCGACCAGCATGGCTGTGCCTGCCTCCACGCCTTCCGGTCTCTCAGTGGTCTTGCGCATCACCAGCACCGGCTTGCCCAGGGCAGGAGCTTCTTCCTGGACTCCGCCGGAATCAGTCAATACCAGGTGCGCCTTCTTCAGCAGGTGGACGAACGGCATGTAGTCCGGCGGCTCAATCAGATTGATTCGCTCTACTCCGCCAAGCTCTTTGAACACAACTTCACGGACAATGGGATTCTTATGCACAGCAAAGACCACCTGTGTATCCGTGAACTTCTCTACAATGGCTTTGATGGCCGCGCAGATACGCCCCATCGGCTCGCCCCAGTTCTCTCGGCGATGGGCCGTGACCAAAATCATTCTGCGTCCGCCCAGATCTATCTCCGGCATGCCAACAACTTCTGACTCATCCTGCCCAGCCACGGAAAGTAGAGCGTCTATCACCGTGTTCCCCGTGACATATATCCTGTTCTCGGGAACCCCTTCCGCCAACAGATTGGCCTTTGCAGCGGGAGTCGGCGCGAAGTGCAGATCGGAAACCACCGCCGTGAGTCGGCGATTCATCTCTTCAGGAAACGGATCGTACTTGTTATCGGTTCGCAGCCCGGCTTCCACATGGCCTACTGCGACTTTGTGGTAGAACGCGGCAAGGCTGGCGACAAACGTAGTTGTCGTATCTCCCTGCGCGAGAATGATATCCGGTATCTCGGCGGTTATTACCTTCTCCAAACCATCCAGAGACCTCGTGGTGATCTCAGTGAGGGTTTGCTTGGGGCGCATTATGTCCAGGTTATACTTAGGAGTGATGTGGAACACATCCAGCACCTGCTGAAGCATTTCACGGTGCTGGCCGGTGACCGCCACGACGACATCTACTTTGTCCGGAAACTTCTGCAGTTCCAGTACCACCGGGCACATCTTGATGGCATCTGGGCGGGTGCCAAACACCGTCATGACTTTCATGGACATGAACAGCCTCCTCATAGCCTGAGAGAAACGTCTAACCTGTGCGCAGCCGTGCCATGCACCACCAGAACCATATGAGCGCCGCTCCGCCCACGGTGGCGCACATTACATAGATTACAATGACAACCTGCTTGTGGCTCAATCCCTTATCCAACAGGCGGTGGTGAAGGTGCGACTTGTCCGCGATGTGGAGTGGTCGCTTATCCTTGAATCTCTTCATTATCACGAACAATCCATCAAAGATGGGTACCCCGAATACCAGGATCGGTAGTACTATCGCCATGGTAGCCGCCACCTTGAATGCACCGATGATCGCTATTACGGCGAGTACAAATCCTATGAACTGACTGCCGCCTGTACCCATGAATATCTTAGCTGGATTGAAGTTGAATCGCAGGAATCCTATGCATGCCCCTGATAGGGCCGCCGCCATCAACGCCACATACGGCTGCACCGCATAGAATGCCATGATTGCCAGAATTCCCGAACTGATCGCCCCGACGCCCGCCGCCAATCCGTCCAGTCCATCCATGAAGTCCATCGTCTTTGTAAGCATAAAGACCCAGATCACGGTTACAAAGACGGAGAATACCGGGCCGAGGAAAATCATGTCTGACTTGGTGAATGGATTGCTCAAAAACTGGATCTTGATGCCGAACATCGTGAGCACAAAGGCAGCCAGGACGATGCCTAGAACCTGTATGATCGCAGAAAACTCCCTCATATCATCGAGCAATCCAACTACGACTATGATGGAACTGGAGACGAGGACACCTAGAATGGGGGTTCGGAACTCGGCATACTGAGGACTTAATCGTGCGATGACTGCTACGGCAATTGTGAAACCGGCAAAAATAGCTATTCCGCCCCACAGCGGCATAGGTTTGGCATGAACTCGGCGGCCGCCTGGGTGTACCATGACGTTGAGCCGTATTGCGAGACGTCGAACCCACGGCGTCGCCACGTATGATATCGCCAGCGCGGAGACGAAAGCAGCGACGGACAAGTTCATCAGAGACTCCCGCACTCCGAGGTCGTCTTTTCAACTTGATAAGTCTGAGCCACCAATTCCACCTGTATGCCTGCCTCTTCCAGCAATTCCATGGAAAACGTATCCGGGTAATCGCCCATATATACTATACGCACAATTCCCGCATTTATCAGCATCCGAGCGCACACACTGCATGGCTGATGTGTGCAGTAGAGCGTGGCTCCCTTAGTGCATACTCCATGCTGCGCGGCCTGAATGATGGCGTTCATCTCAGAGTGAAGCGCCCGGCACGTCTCATGCCTCGTGCCGGATTCGATTTTTAGCTGATCTCGCAGACATCCGGTGTCAATGCAGTGGGCTAAACCCGAAGGTGCGCCGTTGTACCCCGTGGTCAGTATCCGCCTGTCACGCACTATCACCGCGCCTATCTGACGCCGCACGCAACTGGAACGCTTAGATACAACCGACGCTATTTCAAGAAAATACTGATCCCAGCTTGGCCTGCTCATAGTCACTACTCCCATGCCGGACATCTAACCATAAAGAGGGAACGCAGTGCAGAGTTCCGCAACCGCGCCAAGAACTTCAGATCGCACCTTTTCATCGCTCGGACGCTTCAGAACCTTGACGATGAGATCGCCTATCACTCGCATCTCAGGTTCTTTCATGCCGCGGGTCGTAAGCGCCGGTGTTCCGATTCTGACTCCACTGCCGATGTAAGGTTTCTCAGGGTCAAACGGAATCGTATTCCTGTTCACAGTGATGCCTGCTTCGTCCAGCGATTCCTGCGCGACCTTACCGTTCACGCCGAGCGGTATCAGGTTGGCAAGCATCAAGTGGTTGTCAGTCCCGCCCGACACAAGTTTCACGCCCAGTTCCATGAGCCGCTCCGCCAATGCTGCCGCGTTCAAACGTACCTGATGCTGGTACGCCTTGAACTCCGGCGTCATGGCTTCCTTGAAACAAACCGCCTTCGCTGCGATGATGTGCTCCAGTGGGCCACCCTGCATACCGGGGAAGACCGCCTTATCAACCAGACTTGCCACTTCCTGCTTGCACAGCACCATACCTGCTCTGGGTCCACGCAAGGTTTTGTGCGTGGTGGTCGTCACAAAGTGAGCATATGGCACCGGTGACGGATGTTCACCTGCAGCCACCAACCCCGCAATATGCGCCATGTCTATCATCAGATACGCACCGACCTCGTCCGCAATTTTACGCATTTTAGGAAAATCTATAATTCTCGGATAAACAGTTGCGCCGCCGACTATCAGCTTCGGCTTATGTTTTAGGGCAAGCGCTCGCATCGCATCGTAGTCTATCGTCTCGGTTTCGCGATCCACACCGTATGGGACTACCTTGTACAACTTCCCGGAAAAGTTCACGTTGCGCCCATGGGTAAGGTGTCCACCGTGATCCAGGTTCATCGCCATGTAGGTATCGCCCGCTTCCATGACAGCAAAGTACACCGCCATGTTCGCCTGCGACCCGGCATGCGGCTGCACATTGGCATGCTCGGCCCCGAAGAGCTGCTTCGCGCGCTCGATGGCGAGGTTCTCCACAACATCAATGTGCTCACACCCACCGTAATACCGCTTGCCTGGATATCCTTCCGCATACTTATTGGTAAGTATGCTGCCCTGCGCCTCAAGAACCGCCCGGCTGACGAAGTTTTCAGACGCTATCATCTCCAGCTTATGATTCTCTCGGTACTTCTCATCCTCGATTGCCTGCGCAATCTCAGGATCAACTTCGGCCAAGCTGCGGGTAAACGACGAGTCCTTAACCTTCAAGTCCAATGCAGCCACTGTTAGCGTCCTCCTCCGTTGTACTTGGCCTCGATGCCCGATATCTTATCTATGCGTTTTGCGTGCCGGGGTTCATTTGGGAAATCAGTGTGAAGCCATGTCCCCACAATCTCAATAGCTGTGTTTACGTCAATGACCCGGCTACCCATCACCAAAACGTTCGCGTTGTTGTGTTCGCGTGCCATCTCCGCGCAATAGGCGTTGGTACACAAGGCGGCCCTGATTCCAGTCACTTTGTTAGCGGCGATGCTCATCCCAATGCCGGTGCCGCAGATAAGTATGCCAGCGTCGAAGTCACCGTTCGCCACTGCCTCAGCGGTAGACTCGCCTATATCGGGGTAGTCAACCGAGTCAGGCGTATATGCGCCAAAATCCCGGAAAGCGACACCGATCTCCTTGAGGAAATCCAGCACCGCATTCTTCATCTCTAAACCCGCGTGATCTGATCCAACTGCAATCTTCATATCATACGGATTATAGCATGGAGCGTTCTGGGATGTAAAGGAGAAAACACGTTCAGAAACGACTGTTCAACCAGGCGATATCAGGCGTGCCGTGTCTTGTCGGCATGTTTGGCCAGCACAAGTTTCAGGATTGGCGGAGTGATCATCGTGGTAACAATCACGACCGCAAGGATGGCTGCATACTCACTTGAGTTGATGATGCGCCGACTCCAGCCGATGCTCGCAAAAATGAGACCGACCTCACCGCGAGGGATCATCCCAACGCCTACCGCAAGCCTGTTCACGCCTTTGCGCAGAACTCCCAGACCCGCTACGACCTTCATCACAATGGCCGTAAGAACCAGCGCACCAGCCAGCGCCAACGAGCCTGAATACGCGCTGTTGAATGGGTTAAGAACGGCGAGGTTTACTGACACTCCCAGCATGACGAAGAAGATTGGTATCAGGATATCAGCAAGCGGCTTCATGCCGGCCTGAATGTGTACCTGGTCTTCGGTCTTCGCCAGAATCAGCCCGGCTGCAAATGCGCCGACTATGGGCGCCAATCCGAGTTTGTGCGCAATATACGCAAAGGCAAGGCAGAACAAGAATGCGCTGATAGTCAACATCCCACGGGTGCGCACTCTCTTTGCCGCCACCATCATGTACGGAGCCAGGCGCAAACCGATGACAATTCCTCCGACGAGGAAGACAATCGCCGTTCCCGCTGTGATCGCAACCTTGGTTAGCGATATGCTGCCGTCAATTACAATGCTGCTGACAACTGCCAGAATGATCAGACCCAGCACATCGTCTATAACAGCCGCGCCCAACACGATCTTCGCCACATTCGTATTGATCTGCCCCAGGTCGCTGAATGTCCTCGCAGTGACGCCAACGCTGGTAGCCGTGAGCGATGCCCCCATGAATACGGAGACCGGCACGGAAAGCCCAAACCACCGCGACACGAGGAACCCTGTCACAAACGGACCCACCACCCCAACAACCGCCACCATAAGCGCCGACGGCCCAACCTTCAGAAAATCGTCCAGATCGCTCTCCAAGCCAACTTCGAAGAGCAGTAGGATCACTCCAAGCTCGGCAAGCAGCACCAGCGCGGATGTGGATGCGGTAAGATGCAGGGGATTGTCCAGACGAATGAAGCCTAGCACACCGCCGCCAAGGATGACGCCGGCCAAAAGCTCGCCAACCACCGGGGCCTGCTTCAGCCTTTCCGCAAGCTCACCCAACAGTTTAGCAAGCAATAGTGCAACGATCACGTACAGCAAACACTGCGCTACCTGGTCAGGAGACATAGTTCCTCGCTATCAACTACATGAACTCCGCTCTTCAGAAGCCGCGCGGATGAGCAACACAGGAGTCCCTGCTGAGCGCAGAACTTTGTCGGCTACGCTGCCATAGACCCATCGCTTGATGCCAGAGCGTCCATGAGTACACATCACTATCATGTCAATCTTGTTCTCCACGGCATAGTCGCAGATCTCAGACGCGGCGTCCCCATCTCTGACGATACCGCAAACGTGTATGCCCTCACCGGTTAGCCGAGATGTTACTCCGTCCAGGTAGTCCTTGCCATGGTGTACTTCTTCGTCAATAACAGTGGTATCCATCACTGATCCGCCCAACGTGGGCTGCACATAAGCTATGGAAGGCTCCAGCACAAACAGCAGCGTGAGGTGTGCGGAAAAAGCTTTTGCCAACGCAATAGCATGCGGTAAAGCTCCCTCAGCCAACTCCGACCCATCCAAAGTCACCAGAATTTCGCTATACATAATTGTTCCTCCTTGCAGTGCAGGCCGATCACAATTCCAGATGCTTCGGCGCAGTGGTGAGTATCTCAGCGCCGTCATCAGTCACAAGCACGTCGTCCTCTATCCGAACGCCGCCCCACCCCGGTATGTAGATTCCCGGTTCAACGGTAACTACCATGCCGGCCTCCAGCACTATATCACTGCGCATACCCAGGATTCGACCGTCATGTACATCCAGCCCTAAACCGTGACCCAGACCATGACCGAAATACTCGCCATAACCTTTTTCGGATATGAAATCACGCGCCATGGCATCCACATCGCCACCCTGGATGCCGGGCCGCACTGCTCTGAGCGCCACTTCCTGCGCGCCCAGAACCGTCTCATATACCTCGCGCTGACGATCATCCGGTGCGCCGAGCATGACCGTCCGCGTAATATCCGAATGGTATCCTCCGCACCTTGCGCCAAAATCCAGGACTATGAACTCGTTCATCTTCACCTTGCGATCAGACGACTTGCCGTGTGGAAGCGCGGAACGAGGACCGGACGCCACTATGCTGTCAAACGCCTCTTTCTCCGCACCCAGGCCGCGCATGAAATACTCTAGCTCAATCGCAATCTCACGTTCTTCTATCCCTTCACTGATGTAACCGCATACATGTTCGCACGCTTTGTCAGCCACCTTCACCGCCTCGCGAATCAACGCCAGTTCATCGGCTTCCTTAACGTATCGGATGCGCCCAATGAGGTTCTCCTGCGGGACAAGGCGCACCCCGGTAAGTATCAGCGAAAGCTCAGACCAATCTCGATAGTTGAGATGATAACCCTCAAACCCAACTCGCTTGGCCCCGGATTTCTCGATTGCCCGCTTTGCGCCCAAAGCCCAGTGGCTCTCTACCATCTCCAGCGCCAGACCGGGACACTCCCCGGCAGCCTGCTCTGCATAGCGGAAATCAGTGATCAACACCGCCTGATCCCGCGTAATAAGCGCGGCGGCAGAGGAGCCGGTGAAACCGCTGAGATACCTAACGTTCAGCAGGTCGGTCACCAGCCACGCATCCAGCCCATGGATTGTCATTTCGGCGCGAAGTCTGTCAACTCTAGGCAGCACCAGTGTCACCTCGCCTGTTCAACAATTGACTTGGCGGCATCCATCCCAAGCAGGTAGCTCACAGCGCCGAATCCCGATATCTGGCCTGCGCAGACCGGTGCGATGACCGATTTGTGGCGGAACTCCTCACGGGCATGAATGTTGGACAGATGAACCTCGACGGTCGGCAGCTTCACTGCGGCTACGGCATCCCTTATGGCTATGCTGTAGTGCGTATAGGCGCCTGGATTCATCACGATCGCATCGGCGTGAGTACCCTGTATCGCGGAGACGATCTCACCCTCTGAGTTGAACTGCTCGATCTCTACGTCAGCGTCTATGTCCTCGGCGTGACCACGGATCATCTGGTTGATCTCTTCGATAGTCACCACGCCGTACACATCAGGCTCACGCTTGCCAAGCATGTTCAGATTCGGGCCGTGCAGTACCAGGATTTTCATATCGGTTCACTCCTCTTTCGAAGCTTTCTCCGGCAGCATCACCGGCACTCCATCTTCAATGGGATAATGACGTTTGCATTTCTCACAAACCAGTTCGTCGCACTGCAATTTCACAAGCGGTCTGTCATCGCACGCGGGGCATGCGAGTATCTTGAGCAGCTTTTCATCTATGCTACAGGCCACCATTTCCCCCTAACACCTACCACCCCTTGCCCGACAGTCGCGTCCTGCGCGGCGAAAGGGAAACACCAACCACCTTCTTATTTGGCCGGTCCCAGCGCCAGATCCAACTCCCGCTGAGTCTCAATCCTCGCATCGGTCAGCGCCTGCTTGGGTGTCTTCTTGCCGTAAATGGCATCGTCAACCGCACGCTGCAGCGCGCCCATGTAGTAGGCTTGCGCGGGCATAACCGGCCTCTGATGCCGACATTCTTCGAGTATCTTCAGAAACATCGCGTAGCCGGGCTTGCTCTTTATTGTCTCGAAATACGGCGACTTCCTGTATCCCGGAAATAGACCCGTCTTCTCCGCGATTAACGACGTTCCACGCTTGTCCGCGCACATCCAGCGCATAAGCTCCCATGCTTCCTTCGGATGCTTGCTGCCCTTCGGAATCGCCATGCACCAGCCGCCAACCCAAGAGCTATGAGGCTCTCCGCCGGGTGGCGCGGGTATGTAGCCCATCCCATATTCCAGATTCGGAGCGTACTTTTTGATGTCCTCAATTCCGGAAATGTGAAGGCAAGATACCGAAAGTTTACCCACGTACAAAGGATTCAACTCTGCGGTTCCAAATCCTGCTTGCAGGCTGGCGATCTTGTTGACATTGTACTCCTTGGCATAGCCGCACATCCATTCAAGCGCCGCCACTATCTTCGGATCATCGCAGATAACCTTGTGCGTAACAGGGTTGTAGAACGACCCGCCGAACGCCCATCCCCACGTGAACAGCGAGTTTGCGGAACCGTACTGCCCCCAGGGGATCAGCCCTATTCGCGTGAACCTGCCGTTCTGAACCTTGTTCAGCTTGCGGACATACTGGTCCAGTTCGGCGATGGTTTTCGGCGCGGTGGTTGGATCCATACCCGCCTCACGAAAATCTTTCTTGTTCCAAACGAACGCGAAGTTCGGGTCGGCACAGTAAGTGAGCGCCCAGACCTTGCCTTTATACTCGTTCTGCCGCCAGCACGGCTCGAAGTAATCCTTGACAGTCAGTCTAGCATCTGCCAGCCTGGCATCAAGCGTTTCCAAGGCCCCCTGCTCTGCCCATTCCGCGACCTGCGGGCCGTCCACGAATACCACGTCCGGCGGACGATTGGCTGCGACTGAGGTGAAGAACTTCTGGTTGTTCGAGAGGTTATTCGGGGTGTACAGCGGCTTCACGTCAATGTTCGGATGCGCGGCTTCGAACGCCTTGATGATGTCATCCATGGCCTGCGACTGAGTGCCACCCCAAGGATGCCACATGGTGACCACGGTTTTGGTCCCCGAAACCTCCTCCTGGCGAGAGCAGCCCTGCATGAGGAAGGACACCGCTATGAGTAATGGGACAATGAGCCTCAGCCGAGACATGAATTACACCCCCGGAGTCTGTAGATCGTACAACACATTCTACTAGACGGGTCGGTTGGAGTCAAACATCGGGATGAGCATTGGGTGTGTGGCTGCCATAACCAGAGAGGGCGAAGAACCGAATCCGGCTCTCCGCCCTCTCTCAATCGCTATCCGAGCTTTAGAATGTCGTGATGTCTTCCTGCTTGCGGACCCTCAGCAGCCTGGTCAGCTTGCCATCCGCGTTCTTCTCACACGAACTGATTCCGGTTACCTTGACCATGCCCGTGGACGGGAAAGTCAGACCATCCGCCAGAACCTTCACGCCGAGGTGTCCCGAACCATCATCAACCCGTGATCCGTCTTCCATGTAGAAGAAGCCGGCGCCTGCGAAGGTAACATTGCCTATCGAACTCACCAGCAAGCCGATGTTGTTGAGCGAGAGCGCCTGCACCCAGTCCTTGGCGTAGCCATCACCGGGTAGCTTCACGGTATCCCAGCTCCACACGCCGTCTTGCAGCCCCAGCGCTCCGCCGCCCAATCCTCTGGCCGTAAGCATTAACGGTTTGATATCCAGTGTTCCCGCATCAGGTGTGACTGAGTCTGCCGCGATGAACCGCTCGCCGCTGTCGTTGGTCTTGACCCTACCTGCGATGATGACCTTGGAGTCTTCATCTGTCGTCACTGCGCTGGCCACTCTGATGCCGCCCGAGCGGTCGTCGGACTCGATGTAGAAAAAGCTCGGGAAGCTGCCGGAGACGGCTGACCCGCACAGCTTGATGACCGCGTTATCGGGCGCTTTCTTTGCGTTGGCGGCACTGAGCGCACTAGACCAATACTCGTCCGCACCGATGTCCACCGTCCCGCCGAATATCCTGCCCTCACCGTCGTAGTCGAAGATCGGCAGCCCGGTCGCGGTATTCAGCCCCTTGTTGATGCACGGAGACGCCGCCATCAGATGATAGTCCCCGTTAGTCGGGTCCACAAACAGCGGTTCAGCGGAGATGCTGTTGTACCATGACACAGGTTCCATGATCCCGTAATTGCCGTAAACGCAGTTATTGAGAATAGTCGGATTGAGATCATTGGAATCGAAGCCGATAGTCGGGGTGTGCGAGTTGTAGGCGACAATGTTGTTAGAAATGATCTGTGGTCCGGCAGCGGAAAGAAGCAACGATCCCGTGTTATCCACTATCGTATTGTTTGTCATCTTGCAACTGCCATTGCAGTAGATCGCATAGCTGCCCGAAGGCGCCGCATTGCCATAGATCAGATTTCCGCTAATCAGCGCACTGGAACGCCCTGAGCAATACACACCAGTTGAGTTGCCGGTTATCCGGTTGTTGCGTATTATCGGCGAAGCGTTCTCACATTTCACGCCGGTGGAAACGCTCATGCCGCGAATAGTGAAGCCGTCAACGGTGTTCTGCCAAGAACCAGCGGTGGTCGTTATCACGCTACCACTCGTTAGTTGCGATCCGTCTATCACACTCTCATGTTCAGACCATGACCGCTGCCCGAGGTTCGTTTCTGATCCGCCGAATCCGCCAAACAGATGCACATATCGAGGCAGAGCAATCTGCTCGCTATAAACGCCAGCTTTTACCCACACCTCGCCACCCTGGGATGCAGCAGAGTTGACGGCCGCTTGAATTGTTCTCTTCGCGTGAGCATCATCCCAGGCCGAACCGTCATTAGTGTCGTTGCCACTGGTGGATACACGGAGTATCTGACGCTGCACCGGCGCCCAAGCCCCGGACGATTCATAGGCTCCGATGTCTACACGGCCCGCAGACGGCGCAACCCTCATCTGATGAGCCATGTCCTCATCGTCTCGCACATCAGCATTGTTCCCGCTGTCCACGCACGGCGAGTTTGCCTGCAGACGAATATCACCGCAGCCGTAGTCCACGAACCCGGGATCACTGGAAACGTTGCCGTTCGAGCCCACTGGATTTATCGTAAACCCCAACACTTCGTACTCGCCGTTGCCGAAAATGCAGTTGTTGCGGAATGCTGATACGCACGCCTCTCCCGAAGCTATGCCGGATGAGTTAAATGCCACAATGTTGTTTGCCAGTACTGCCGTCGATGGACCATTGCAGACAATCCCACCACCCGCTGCCTTTGAGTTGTACATCCCTCCGCCCATTGCCAGATTGTTTACGATAGTATTGTTGATGATGATCGTCGAGGAGTAGTCTCGACTAAGGATGCCTCCACCAGTCGCTGCTATGTTGTTAGTAATGACGTTATCTGATATTACCGCGTCGGAGTATTGGCAGCCTATGCCACCGCCTCCAGGCTCCATGGCGTTGCCATTCAAGGTGAGTATGTTATGTGAAATGGTAGGAGACGCGCCGCTTATCCACATCCCCTGACCGTAGATCCCGAGTCCACGCTTGACTGTAAAACCATCAACTGCCTGGTAGCTGCCACCGCCGAATATCGTGACTCCCGGCCCGACCAGTGCGCTTGTAGAAGCATAAGCATCTACGACGGTCACATTGGCGTCCCAATCACGCTCCGATTCGCTCGTTTCACTGCCGGCAAATCCGCCGAACAGACGCACGAATGGCCGCATGATGAGCTGCTGGCTGTAGACTCCGACCTTCACCCATACCTGGCCTCCAGACTCAGCCGCAGTCTCAATCCCGGCCTGTATCGTCTTCTTCGCCAGAGCCCAACTGGAGCCATCATTGGCATCATTCCCATCGGTCGCCACACGCACTATTGAGTAAGGTCCGGCAGACCACACGGTAACGCCATCGGATTCATCAAAACCGATATCCACGCTGCCGCCGGTCGGAAGCACGCGATCCTGCCCATCCAGATCCTTGTCTCCTGATTGCACCAGGGATAAGTCACCGGCATCTATACAAGGTGAACCCGGCTGAATGTGGATGTTTCCATACGACAAGCAGGCTAGCTTCGGATCAGCAGAAATGTCAGACGCGCTTGCAGTGCAGCCCAGATAGTCGCCGTACTTGTTACCGAACACGCAGTTGTTGCCTAGGGTGGGAGTTCCGCCAGTTCCGCATCGGATTCCCGCCGAGTTGAATGCGACGATGTTATTCGCGATCGCCGGAGAGCAGGTGCCACAGGCAATCGCGCCATCATAAGGATGATTGGAGCCTCCGATGTTATCCACAATCGTGTTATTTAAGATGACCGATCCGGCTAAGCAACCATTGAAGACAACACCGGCAGCGTAGTTAGATCCATTTGCGGAAATGTTGTTGTTGCGCACAGTGGCCAAAGTGTTTCGGCACAGAATACCGCCACCAACAGGCCCATAGTTGCCCACGATGACGTTGTTGACTATTGTCGCCGATGGGCCGTCAACACATTGGACACCGCCCCCGCCGCCCCCAATCGCCGCGTAGTATGTCCTGTTGGCCACTACACGGTTACCGGTCACAGTGATGGTAGTCATGCTGGAGTAGATGCCTGCGCCGTTGCTGCGATAGGCATAGTTACCAAGGAATGTGTTCCCGGTAACGACGGCGCTGCAGGCAGCGGTGGACGAGCCTTCGCAGTACAACCCTCCGCCGTTCCCGCCAGTGGAGTTGTAAGCAACGCGGTTGTTACTGATCACGGCGATTGAAGACTTGCAGTAGATGCCGCCGGCAATCCCGCTGCCCGCCCCCGAGATATGTCTAGAACTGTTGGTTTCTATGGAGTTCCCGGTGATTGTGGGGCCGCAGTTCTCAACGTAGATCCCTCCCCCGATGCCTCCACCGGCATTCTGTCCCGAAAAATTCCCAGTGATCACGTTGTCCTTGATGAGCGGTTTGAACGTGGACGACCTGTAACTTGCCTTGCACCCAATGCCGCCACCACCCATTGTTCCAGTATTGGCGCTGATCACGTTGTTGGCAATCGTCACCGATGAGTTGGTGCATGAAATGCCGCCGCCGTAAGATCCGGTGTTGCCGGTAATGACATTGTTCGAGATTGTCGGCGAAGACACCGTGCAGTATACGCCTGATGCGCTTCCGTTCTGGATGGTGAAGCCGTCAACAACAGTGGTAGCGGTTGCAGTTGAGGGCGACGTGACGACACTTCCGCTCTTGTTACCATCAATGATGGTGACGTTCGTAGTCCAGTTCCGCTCGGTCCTCACCGTCTCGTTGCCAGCAAAGCCGCCGTACAGACCGGTGCCGGCTTTTAGCGTTATGCGCTCAAGGTACGTACCCGCCGCAACCCATATCTCGTCGCCTGAGACAGATGCGGTGATACCTGCCGCAACCGTCTTCTTGGCGGTGTCCCAGGTCAGGCCGTCGTTCGTGTCCAAGCCGGTCGTCTTGACGTAGACGGTCTTGGCCAGGCAAACTGCGGAAGAAAGGATAATGAGTGCGCAGACGAGGAGAATACCGATTCGGGTCTTGTGTTGCATTTTCCGGCCTCCTGATACTAGAAATGTACTGCCGTGACGTATTACAACTTCCAAACACAGGCCTGGTCCGCACTATTCACGAGCATGCAGACGATGCCGAGAACGCCCAGCATTATGCTGCACGCGCATAACACAGGATAAGTCTATCATGCAACCAACCAACTGTCAATGCAAATCACCCAAAACCAAAAGAATACCGGTAATTATACCAGTGGCCGCAGCATGCGTTTCATATATGGTAGACACGCCGGTTGCGGAGAAGTTTCAGGCAGCCGCGAAAAAAGCCTGGAGCATCCGGCGACCATCAGCCATTGACCATGGCTCCCGGGCCATAAACCATTCCCTCTAGACCTTTCCCCACACCTACGCCTTTTCGAGAACTACCAACTCGCCGGTGTGGACCGCTTTGAAGGCCTTCGCATCGCCGATGATCTTGCCGACGACGTTGACCGCGCTGGCGGGGCGAATCTCGTCACCTCGGCTTGCAGGTGTGCGGCCGAAAAAGATGCAGAACGCGCTTCCGGGCGGCCAGAATGCGATGTCTCCCATCTCTACAACTTCCTTTGCGTCTTCCTCTTCGTCGGCGCTCACCGGGATGCCGAAGTAGATTTCGTCGCCCCAAGTGTTTCCACGCGCCTTGATCGGAAGGGCGTTCCAGATTGCATCGGCGGTCGGGCTGTCGTTCAGCACGGCGGTCATGATAATTGCGCCGGCGGTGATTTTCATTTGTCTAGGCATGATGTCCTCCGAAAGACCGAGTACGAGTACGAGTAAGATCAACGAGATGGATCACGTATCACTGGACACATGACAGCACGTCCCGGTCACTCGTGTGACAGGACGTCCCGGTCACCCGACAATAGAATAAACACTGATTGATAGGCTAAACATGACAAAAAACAACCTCCGAGAAACAGCGCCGTGACATAGTCGAAT
>JANYKG010000151.1 GCA_025358205.1 Armatimonadota bacterium | reverse complement strand
CTGCCTAACACCTACCACCAACCACCTAGCACCTGGTTTCTCACCACCAATTCCCCGCAAGCGGTGTTCCCTCGGGGACGCGGTGATTGTGGAACGGGATGTAGCGCCACTGCATCGTCAACTCATCTAGGTGCGTCAGGTCCGTCGGGTCAACCGCGATCTCCTCGACGCCGTAGACGTGCTCCAGATGCTCCGGCTTGCTGCCGCCGACTATGACCGACGTCACGCCCGGCTTCGAGAGCAGCCACGCGAACGCGAGCTGGCTCATGGTGATGCCGTGCTTATCCGCGATCTTTTTCATCTCGTCCAGCAGACCCCAGGTATCGTCCACCAGCTTTTCCTGGTACTTCTTCGACTGTGCCATGCGCGTGTCCGCTGGAAGCGCCTCGCCCTTCTTGAACTGACCGGCCAGGATGCCCGCGTTCAGCGGCCCGTAGATCATCGTCGCCACGTTGAAGCGGTTCACGAACGGCATGATCTCGCTCTCGACCGCGCGGTCTACCAGGTTGTAGCGGCACTCGACAGAAACCAGCGGCTCCCAGTTGTGCAGCGCGCTGACGCCCAGCATGTGCGCCATCTGCCACGCGTAGTGGTTGGAAACGCCCCAGTAGCGAATCTTACCCTGCTTCACCAGGTTGTCCAGCGTGGAGATCGTCTCCTCGACCGAGGTATTCACATCGGGGTGATGAAGCATGTACAGGTCAAGGTAGTCGGTCTGCAGACGCCTGAGGCTGTCCTCCACGGCCTGGAGGATGTGGACGCGCGAACAGCCGCCGCCGTTCGGGCGATCATACATAGGCACCCAGAACTTGGTCGCGAGGATGATTCCGTCGCGCTTCTCCTTCAGAATCCTGCCGAGGACTTCCTCACTCTTACCGTCGCCGTAAGTATCGGCGGTATCCAGGAAGTTGATGCCGTGATCCAGCGCATTGTCCAGGATGCGTGCAGCGGTCGCCTCGTCCTGCTTGACGGTGAAATCCATGCACCCAAGCGCCAGCCGAGATACCTGTATGCCCGCGTTTCCGAATTTGATGTATTGCATATTCCCGATCTTCCCACGCGTACCCGCGCCGAGCAATGACATATAATATACCACACCGGAGCGCTAACAGGAAACCCGCAGAGCGCCGTTCATCTGGGCAGTTCCCATACTGATGCTCGTTGATGATTTGTATTACCTCATCAAACGTGTCCACCGCAATTATCCCCACTACCGAATCGAATCGCCGTAATGCTTCATCTGCGCGTGCATTCGGCTGTTTACCAGACTAGCGACCGATTGCTATGTAGATAATAAAGCGATAGGATACTGAAAAGAATCCACAAACGTAATCCAACACAAAAGCAATGACATTATCTTAGAAAGGTTTGATAGCTAGCTGATCTGGGAAAACATGTTGAAATGGCATTGTCGTATGCAACTCAGTAGATCGCTAACTTTACTAACTAGCCATATGGAGAAATTATGATTAGATCTAGTCGTTTCGCATCTCGGTTGTTGGTGGTTTCAGCGCTGGTCGGTTGTCTCAGCCTTGCGTTCCTGGCGCCGTTAAGCGCCAAAAGCACGGAGACCGACAAACCAAAGTCAGACGCTGTGGGAACCAGTTCCCCTACGACTGCGACCGGTTCCACCCCGCCCGCAATGACAACATCCCCAACTGTCACGGCGGTTACACAGGCTGCGGTTCAGTCGGGAGTGCTTGTCTGTGCGAGCCGCATCAACCAGCTCATGACCTTCCTTACCACGAACACCAAGAGTTCGGCCTACCTGTTCACGCCACCACAAAAGCCGGATCAGAGCATATTCTCCGTTTCACTTGGGATGGTGGGCCAGACTGGGGCAGGAGCATACGCCAGCGCCAGCTTCGCCCCGACCACCGGTGGGCAGTCGGCTGCGGTTTACGATATGGTTCAGTACACGGCTCAACCTTGCGCTGAAGTGGAGAAGACCATTTTCAAGAGTCTGAAGCGTAAAGGAATTCTTGGAACCGATATTGTCATGCTTGACGGCGGCGCTGTAACCGTCTTTCTGATGCCTGCCGGGTCAGGTTGCATTATTATCAGGAAAGAAGTTGTTCAATAGTTGATAAATATTTGCAAAAGGAGGTGGATGGCTTCATGAATGTGGCGGTTCCTGAGGGCTGCCGTATTTAGCTTTCAACAAGCAACGGCGGATAGAAATGCAGGGCTTTGTGACGCCGCTGGAAGCCCTGTGGCGCTGGAAATGTGAGCGCATGCAACCGCTAGCGCGGATTATGCATGTTCCGCATAATCCGCGGCCTTCTGAGCAGTATTCATGCCGTTCATGAATAATGCGGATTAGCGGCTTAAATCATAACCGTGTCCAGAGTATCGGGGCGCGGGAGTCGGACAGGTAACTCAAGAAAACTGTTCGGTAAGCTCAATCGTTACCGTGTCTCGGAAGACGAAACTAAAACTGAAAAGGAGATTCCAAATCATGAATCGAGTGTTTTGTATCTTAGTTGTTCTGGCCTGCCTTGCGTTTGTGACACAAGTAGGCGTACAGGCCCAGAGTATCACCATTGATAATGGTGTGAACAGAGATGTGTATGGCGGAAACGGCGCAGCGGCCCCCGGAGCCAGCGTCTCGGCCGGCATCACAATTGTGGGCAACACCACTTCCTCCGGCTCTATCACCGGTGTTGGTCTTAATGCTGGAGCAGGCTTGCTCCAGGGAACCGGCGGCATGGACCTTCAGGGCGGGATAGACAACAATGGTGATGGTATTTCGGCTACCGGTGCAATATCCGGCGCCACGACGATTGGCATGGGTGGGGCTCTGACCGGCGCCACAACAATCAATGCCAGCGGCCAGATCACCGGCGTCGGTGTTGACGCTGGAACCGGCTTGATTGAGGGAACCGGCGGTATGGACCTTTCCGGCGGTATCGACAACAACGGTGACGGCATTACTAGCGCCGGCGCGATATCCGGCGCAACCACGATCACTGCGAGCGGCCAGATCACCGGCGTCGGTGTTGACGCTGGAACCGGCTTGATTCAGGGAACCGGCGGCATGGATCTCGTCGGTGGTATCGACAACAACGGTGACGGCATTTCGGCCGCGGGTGCGATAACGGGTGCCACGAATATCACCGCCAGTGGCACTATTACCGGCGGAACCTTTACCGACGGTGTTGCCACTCTGACTGGTGGCGCGTTGACCGGCATTACGTCCATCAATGGCGCTACTACAACCACCCTGGGTGACGAGATCATCGCCGGCAATCTAAGCGTTACCGGAGGAACCACTCTGAATACCGGCGGCGCTGCGGGGACGCAGTTCACGGTCGCTGCCGGCACCGGTAACACGGTTGTTGGCGGCACACTGACCGCAAACGGCGGCGCAACCATCAACGGCGGCGCAACCATCAACGGTGGGGCGACGATCAACGGCGATTCTACGTTCAACAATGACGTAACGGTTGAAGGCACCCTCTTTGCTGACGGTGGTGCGGATATTACTGGCGGGATTGATAACAATGGTGACGGCATTACAAACGCAGGCCGGATCTCCGGCGTATCGAACGCCATAGCATCTGGCGACGCCGTGAACCTCAGGCAACTCAATGGGGTGTCGAGCAATCTCAGTTCCGGCATTGCCTCTATCGCAGCATTGGCCGCCATTCCGAACCCTGTTCCCGGCAAAAACTGGAGTGTGGGTGCAGGCTATGGCAACTATAACTCACAGAGCGCACTAGCAGTGGGAGTAAAGGGTGTTTCAGGATACTACTCATTCAGCGCCGGAGTGGGTTTTGCCAAGACCCATAGCACAACGAACGTCGGCATCAGCTTCAGCTTCTAGACACCTGAAGCGCAATCACAAAGACATCGGGACACACGCGGTTTTACCGGCATGTGTCCCGATACTTTTTTCTATGCTTTCTATGCTGTGTGTACGGAGCCTTCGACACTCCCCATTTTCCTATTATCAATCCTCCGGCCAGAAGCGCTCGGTGACCACCTTCGACTCGGTGAAGAAATCCACTATCGCCTTGCCCTGAGTTTTGATGTCCGCGTAGAGCGACGCCTTCATGCCGCCAAACGGCAGGTACGCCACCGGCGCGGGGATGCCGACGTTTACGCCTATCATGCCCGCCTGCGCCTCCAGCTTGAACTTGCGCGCATAGTGGCCGTTCTGCGTGTAAATGGACGCGCCGTTGCCGTACTGATGCTCGTTGATGATCCGTATCGCCTCGTCCAGCGTGTCCACCTTCATGATCACCACCACCGGTCCGAATATCTCGGTCGTATGGATCGCCATGCCCTGCTTCACATCGGTAAAGACCGTCGGGCCGATGAAGTGACCTCTGGGAAAATGGGGACAGACACCATTTTCTTCCGGGAAATTGTGTCTGTCCCCATTTTGACGGCCGTCAAGCGCCAGGGTTGCGCCCTCCTGAACGCCGGTCTCTATCATGCCGAGGATGAACTCCTTGGCCTTCGCGGAGATGACCGGGCCCATCACCATCTGTTCGTCGGCCACCGCCGGGTCAAGCGGATCAGCCGTGATCACCTGCTTTGACGCCTCTACAAACCGAGTAACGATCTCATCATAGACCGCATCGCCCACGCAGACGATGGCCGACGATGCCATGCACCGCTGGCCCGCGCACCCGAAGCACGAGGTGATCATGTTGCGGACGACCTCTTCCATCTTCGCGTCAGGCATCACGACCAGGTGGTTCTTCGCGCTGCCCATCGCCTGAAACCTCTTGTTCTCGCGCCCGCAGGTCTCAGCTACAATCCGGCAGACGCGGGTTGAGCCGACCATAGACACGCCGCTGATATCCTCGTTCTCCATCAACCTCTCGGCCACGGCCTTGTCACCGTGAACCAGGTTAAAGACGCCGTTGGGGAACCCGCACTGCGCGATGTACTCGGTGAGCAACTGCATGGTACACGGAACCTGCTCGCTCGGCTTCACCACGTAGGTGTTCCCGGCGGCCAGCGCGTAGGGGATGAACCAGAAGGGGACCATGGCGGGGAAGTTGAACGGCGCGATCATGGTGAAGACACCGATGGGCAGGCGGATCACCTCGCCGTCAATGCCCGCCGCGCACCCGATCACCTTGTCGCCCTGCTGGAGGATGGGCATGCCGCACGCGACCTCGGTGTTCTCCAGCGTGCGCTTGATCTCCGCGCGGGCGTCCGGGAGCGATTTGCCCATCTCCTCGGCGATCAGGCGCGCGAGGGTTTCTTCGTTGTCGCGGATGAGCGCGGCCAGCTTGAACAGAGGCTCGACGCGCTTGGAGACTGGAGTCGCCGCCCATGCCGGGAAAGCCGTCTTCGCCGCCGCGATGGCCCGGTCAGCTTCTGCGGGCGTGGAGAGCGGGACGTGTGCAATGACGCCCCCGGTGCTGGGATTCTCGACGTTCAGGTAACCGGTGTTCGCCGGGTTTTGCCACTCGCCGTTGACGTAGTTCTTCAGGGTTCGTTCACTCATAGTATTTTGCTCCCACACTCCCATACGCCCCTACTTCCTCAGCATTCTCTCCAGTCGCTTCTTCGCCTTGTAGTCCTGATACCACCTTGTCGGACTCCACGGCTGACGGACGGCGTGCGGGGGCGTTATTCTTATGATCTCGGCGCGCTGTCTCTTTGCCCCGAATGTGATAGGCTTTGGTCCGCACACGTACCAGTACGATGCGCCGCAACCCGCAAGCGCGAACAGGCCCAGCAGCGGGTGCATTCCGCCGTACTGAACCAGGACGATGGCGGCGTCTATCAGTGCCAGATACTTGAGTTTCAGTGGCAATATGAAGAAGAAGAGAATCACCTGCTCCGGGTTCAGCATCGCAAAGGCGACCGTCACCCCGGCAATCGGCAGCCACAGACCTTCCAAAGAAACCGCCCTGCCCGTCAACATGCTTCCCACGAACAGAGAGAGCGCGGTCACAGCGGACATCAGGAAGAAGTACAGTCCGAAGGTCTTGCTGCCCCACGACCGCTCCAGACTGCCGCCTGCCATCCACAGCCAGTATCCGCCGAACAGCAGCGCCAGCACTCCGCCAACTCCCAGCAGCGGGTAGGTGAAAAGCGTCCACGGCATGACGAACACTCGGTCCGCGCTGAACGCCAGGAATTGCTGGACCTGCGCGACGCGGAAGATGGCCATCATCAGAAACGTGAGGATATTGGCGACGATCACGAGCTTGACGACAGGAATCCTGTCCTGAAAAAGCCAGTACGTTATCTTGTCCTTAGTCGTGTATCCCCGCATCGAAGCCTCCGTACGTACAAGTGGTCTTAGTATTCGACACGGGTGAACGAAACACCTACCACTGCCTGAGTTCGATGGCGAGACCGTCGGGGTCGCGGATTTCGGCGCGGATGGAGCCGCCGACGTCCATCGGGCCCCACACGCACTCCACGCCCTTGCCCTCCAGGTATGCCAGCGCCCTTTCCATGTCTTCCACCTCGACCGCCATTGCGGCGTACCCGACGGTACACGGTTCCCCCGGAGCAGGCACAGGGCACTTCGCTCCCAGGAGTTCCAGCATCGTGTCGCCCAGAGTGAGGAAGACGACCTCCCTAAGCCCCGGCGCGTCCACCGCGAACCGCTCCTTGAGCGTGAAGCCGAGAACGTCGGTATAGAAGCTGATGGTCCGCTCGATGTCGGACGGCAGAAGCTCTACGTGGTCAATTCGTTTGAACATCTTATTCTCCTTGATGGGTCATTTCGCAGACGATACCTGCACCTCGCGGACGAGGATCGCTTTGCGCGGCTCGCCGTTCTCGTTCAGGTGCTTGAAGTGTGAGTAGGCGATCAGGAACGTGTCGGGTCCGGTCGCAACCAGTGAGGTATACCCACAGGTATCGGCGCTGACGTTATCGGACGAGATCGGCACAAGATCGAACGGCTCCGACCACTTCTTACCCTTGCCGTCCGCGCTGAACCTGAGCTGCACACCGGGCCGCCCGGACGCCAGCACGAGCATGCCGTTCTCCAGCCGCAGGAGCTTCGGCAGCACGCCGTTTGGGGTGAACGCCTTGGGCTTGGTCCAGGTCTTGCCCAGGTCCGATGACCAACTCGCGTACATCGGCCCAATGCCCTGTCCGTCGGTGACTCGCATGACGCACAGGAACGAGCCGTCCTTCAACGTCATATAAGCAGGTTCGGTGAACCCGCCGCGCTTGTCGCCCTTTGGGTCGGCCTTCAGGTCGTATTGGTAGGGAATGCGGCCCTGAATCTTCCAGCTATGCCCGAAGTCGGTCGAGCGGTAGAAGAACACACCGTCCTTGTCGTCCATCGTGCCGTCGTCGCGCACACGGTAACCGGGGTAGATGCCCGCGACCAGCGAGTCATCGGCGGCGATGTGTACGTCGCCCCACCAAACGATGGGGAATATTCCGCGCAGAGTGTACCGCAGAGCCTGCGGATCGTCAAGCCAAGCATGCTCGACCACACGCTTGTTCGCGCCATTCTTGAGACGGCTGATCCTGATCGTGGCGAGCTTCGGCTGGAGTTCGGACAATCGGTACATGGTCATCTTCGAACTGCCGTAGCTCTCACCGATGATACCTACGGGCTTAGGCAGGGAGAGGTCCTTCTCTTGGTACGGTATCGGTGTGGAGACGCTGATCCAGTCGCCGTTTGGGAGCAACAGGCCGGAGACACCCGGCTTACCCGACGGTGGCTGCCACGTCTTGCCGCCGTCCGAGGAGACCAACATGCCTCCTCCGCTTTTTCCATAGCTCTCCGCCGCGTCGGCTGAGAGGCTGTAGGTGACAGCGATTCGTCCATCATCCCAGCGCGCGATGCTCGGGAACTGGTGGTAGCCCCATCCCAACGGCTCCTTCGCGACGGACACCACACTAGGCTCGCTGATCTGCACTTTCACTGACTTCTCGGTCATCTTCGTCTCTCCAAATGCCTCGATTCCGGCCTGGGCGGAACCCACTGCCGCCATAAGGGTTAGTACAACCGCTGCTGTCTGCATCTGAGTTCATTCTCCATTAGCCATTGACCATCAGCCATCAACCATTCTCTCCGTCCCATTTCCTCGCGCCTTTGACATCCTTGTACAAGCTGCTGACCTTGACCGCGATATCCTTGCGTTGGCCCAGAACCTTCTCCTGTTTCGAGGCCACGTGCCGCACGTCCTCGGCCAGCATGTTCAGCAGTTCGGTGTACTTGACGGTATCCTCAGGGTGGTTGTGCAGCAGGAACCTGATCTCATCGCAGGCCTTCAATGCCATTTTGGGATCGGGGCCTTTCGGGGCCTGCGCGCAGAGGGCGATGACATCGGCCAGGAACTTGCGGTACTCGTCCTCGCGCTTGTACATTCGCTCAATCATGTAGAGCGCGTGGTCAAGAAGCTGGTCGAACTTGTGCGGGTCGGCCTGCACTGAGGCTGGATCGTCCTTCAGCACGCCCTTGATGTAGTCAACACAGCCGCAGACGTCGCGGAACTTGGTCACGCCCATGTCGGCCGCTTCGTCACCGGCGACCAACTGCATCCCGCGGTAGGTCTCCTCATACCGGGCTTTCGGTAGCTCAATCACCCCGCCGTCCTCGAACATGATGAGCGGGGCCTCGTGGTGTCCGCGCTTCTGGATGTGCGCCGAGCCGTTCTGCACCATCTCGACGACCTTGTCCACGTGCGGCGACGGCGGGAGCCACTTGCGGTTCACGTCCAGTATCTCATCGGGTGTTCTCTCAGACATAGTTGTCCTCCGGGTCTATCCGGGTTTGGTTGCCCGGATAAGAAAACGATGGTTTCGCGTCGTCAGGCTGCCGTTCGCCTCGATATGCTGGTGCATGGCGAACAGCTTGTCTATATACTTCTCCACCGTGAAGTCGGGAACCTGCCAGGGAATCCCGCGCAGGTAGTAGACGACAGCGGCGATGCTTAGGTAGGCGACCCTCGGGCGCACTTCCTGTGCCTCCTCGACCTGCATGCCCGCCGCGGTGAGGTTCGTGACGTGCCAATCCAATGTGCATATATCCCACGTTGGACGCGCCTCATCACCCTGCAGCCACTCGTTCAGTTCAAAGAAGTTGAGCGCGCCGACCTGCTGGGTGATGAACAATCCCCCAGGCTTGAGTATCCTGAACACCTCCGGCGCATCGAAGTATGTATGCCGGTCAATCACCAGTGCAAACTCCCCGTCCTCGAACGGCATGCAGCATTGATCATCGGAGGTGGCCACTACCTTCACGCCGAGCGGCTCCAGGCGCTCCCGGGCGATCGGTATGTTCGGCGCATAGGCCTCAGTCGCGCAGATGTGCGGTGGGAACGGCGCGAGCGACAACAGCACCTCGCCCCCGCCCGTGCCCATGTCGAGCATGGAGTCCGCGCCTTGCATGGCGGTTCGGACGATGCTCAGGTAGTCCCAAGGCAGGGGTTCCGCGGTCGTCTTGTCATTCAGATACGAGAAATCCCACCCCGAGAAGTGGGCATCAAGGGCGTCCTGGACCAGTCTATCGAAGAGTTCTCTACTCTCGGTCATGGGCTATTCACCTTGTTGGATCGGTTTACCTGCTGAAAAAGCTCAAGCCAGGCGAGGGTAATCGCGTCAGAGATCGTTGTCCTCCACGGATGGCAGTTCAGATACCAACTAAGCTTGATGTTCGACGTTCGTGTTCTCTCTGCCTGCTCAGATTGCTGCTTTTGTGACCGACCAGAGGACATCGGCGCAGAAAAACACGCACCTGCTGCATTCATTGGCTTGCAGGCAGGTGCGTGAGTATAGCGAGTAGGGGGTAGCAGCCCACATGAGTCATTGGGTGTCAAGTCTCACCACGTTGTGAACAGAGTGTTCCGCAGGTGAGCAGGCTCTTTGATAAATAGTTCAGGGCATTTCTTGTGCCATTCGCAGACAGCCTGATAGGGCGTCTTACGACCGATGGCACGATTTGGTCTCCTT
>JANYKG010000150.1 GCA_025358205.1 Armatimonadota bacterium | reverse complement strand
AAGGAGACCAAATCGTGCCATCGGTCGTAAGACGCCCTATCAGGCTGTCTGCGAATGGCACAAGAAATGCCCTGAACTATTTATCAAAGAGCCTGCTCACCTGCGGAACACTCTGTTCACAACGTGGTGAGACTTGACAGCAAAGCATTTTCGACTGTTACGGACGGTTCATCGCAACCAACTCCTGGTCGCCGGTTGAAGTATTCATCGGTTCCAGGCTGTATATCAGACCCTTGATCGGCTGGCCGTCTTTCTCGCACAGGCGCACGTACAGATCTTTCATCCCAGGCTCCAGCGAAACCTTAACTAAAACCCGGTTCCAGCCGCGCTTCAGCAGCGCCTCGCGTTTCAGCGTGTCCGGGAATCCCGCCACAGTCGCTTTGCCGGACACCGCAGGCACTCCGTTCACCCACGCCTTAACCCAGCCGTTGTACCCGGTTCGCAGCTCAATGTACTTGGTCAGCGGCGACTTCACATAGACTACCATGTAAGCCGCGCCGCTCTCGGCCTTCGGATACATCGTACTCAGATCGCATATGCCGGCGCTCGACTTCCACGGCTTCCACGCAGCCTTGCCGAACTTCTCGCCTGATCTCGGCGCGACCAGCGGCTCAGCCGAGTCCAGCAAAGTGTAGCGGAACGATGTGTTGCCCCACTGTACCGTGCCGTCCGACTTCACGCGCACGTCCACAGAATCCTTGTGAAATACTCTGTTCGATGGAATAATCAGATCCATATTCCGCCACTGACGCGACATCTCCATGCCCGGATACGTCCACTTCTTGAACCGCACACCGTCCAGGTAGACGGTCGCATCCTGATCCCTGGTATCCGCGTCAATCAACCTGCGCAAGACGACTTCCGCGGAATGGATGCCCTTGGCGGACATCTTGAAAGTCTCCTCGCCGCGATAGTAACGGCCGTTCTCCTTCACTCGCTCTCCGTCCTCGCCACGGTAGTTCCGTTCGCCGCTGGAGTACTCTCCGGTGACCTTGTACCCGTGCGCGGTTTCGCTAGCCGGGTCCATCACGTCCAGCATGTCTATCGGTTTGCCCTGGAAGTAATCGGTTGCATAGGCAGCATCGGGGGTCTTCGCGTCAAACGGCGCGATCACCAGCCACTGCGAGACGAACCCGTCCGCCGGGATCACGCGCGCGTCCCACGCCAATTCCGGGCCGAACTTCCTGTCCGACTCCATCATTTGCAGTGACATCCGCTGCATTCCGGGCGCACCGGCCTTAATCGAAATCTGCCAGACGCGGTTGGCCAGCGGTTGAACGTCCTCCTTCTCAAGGAGGTTCGGCGCGTCTACGCCAATCAGATCGGGACCCGCGCTGGTGAGTCCGATGAGGTTCATCCACGACCACATGACAAATCCGGTGTTGCGAACCGTGAAGGGCAGATGGTATGTCTGACCAGCAAGCAGCGCCTGCGGAAGGTATTGATTGCACCATGTCCGGCTGTCATACGCGGGCGCCTTCGACAGCAAATTCGCGTGAATCTGCTCACGGATGGTCGGCATCAGCGCGTAGAAGCGGTCGCCCGGACAGGCGGTCGCACTCCAGTCGCGATGCCCCACAACGCCGAAGTTGGTCTGACCATAGATGTCAATTTTGGAAAGCGGGTCTATGTCATACGTGTCGCAGAGCCAGGCGCCCAGGCGTATCACGGCATCGAGTTGCACGGAGCTTGGGTACTCCTTGGTGTGGAAGTCGCCGATGACGTTCATGCCGATGTTGTAGCTGTTCGGCGGAGCATGCGTGCCCATCCACGGAAGCGGGCGGCCCTGGTATATCGTGCCGTCGCTGCCGATGAGGAAGTGGTATCCCACGTCGCCCCACCCTTTGCCAACGTGCATGTGTTGGATAATCAGGAGCTTCTTCTTGTCTTCCTCTTGGTTTGGCGGATGTGTCCCCTCGGGCGAAGCGGTGTGGTGGATGGTAACGGCGCGCGGATCGCCGATGGGGCCTTGGGAGTACGGATCGAAGGGGAAGTTGTTGTAGAACTCGCCTTCCTTCATGGACCCCCATTGGTCCTTCGGGACGATGGTGGGCTTAGGCACGCGTGAATCTGCCGACGCACTGCTCACCGCCGCAAGTAGACTGAGAAGAATAATGAATGCCGCAAACAACTGTTTCATACCGCCTCCCGCGAAGTTTCAGGGACACGGTATTATACCAGAGCGCGGTATGGGGAACAAGGACGGCGGTCATCAGGTTGGGAGGTATGGGAGTGTGGGAGTATGGGAGAGAGAGCGCAGACTCCCGATATTAGACCTATTTTCACGTATATAGACGCGCCGAACTAGCCGATTCGCTTGCGACCCGGTTTGCGTGGAATCGGATGCTTTTCGCGCAACGACTTGATCTCTTCCGAACGCGGCTTATCAGCATACTCGCGGGACAGCTTCTCCCTTGCCTGGCGCATGAATTCTATGGAATCAAATGTCTTCTTCATCCGGCGATAGCGCCTCCCTCGAATATTTATCTAATTGTAGCACAACTCCAGGCAAAGCTACACTGGAAATTATGCGTTTCTTGCATAATGCAGGCGAACCGTGCTATAAAACGTGTATTATGCGGTGTTGGAGGAGTTCATTGTCTTTACTGGTAATTGCCATAGCCATGCTGTGCCTGTGTGCGGCTGCGGGACCATCCGAAGCAGCCCCAAAAACGCTCTACACGTTTGACCTCTGCTACACTCACAAGCTCGACCGATCCAAGCCCGACGAGTGCCGAAGGATTTGGGACGATACGCACTTCGTCACGTCGCTTCAAGGGATCGTCAACCGTAAGTCGGCGCGCTTGTACGTCTACCTGGTCGGCGGCGAGACCGGCAGCATTGACAAGTACTGGTTGAGCCGGATGCGGGAGCCTAGCGAGTGGCTGGAGAAGACTGCGATCAAGTCCATCCCCGATCTGGATGCCCTGGTTGCGCAGTTCAAGGGTGACATCAACGGCCTGGTTGTCTACGATGAGAGGGTCGCCGCCACGTCCAACGTCGCGTCCACTATCGCAGCAGTCGAGAACCTGGCGTGCGTGCGGTATGACCCGTCGGAAGGCTCGCTCTACCACCACCTTACCGACGACCTCAAGCTACCGGTGAAGGTTCGCCTGCTCAACGAGGACGGCAGCAGCATGTTCACCGGTAAGGGTACGATCCCCGGCTCCAAGACGCCCTCAACCGGAAGCGCCAAGTGCGACGCCTACATCTGGGCGAAGGAGAAGTACCTGGATACCGGCAAGTGCAACCCGGTCAAGATGGGCAACTACATGGATGCCTACTGGATCGCCCATCCCGGCGGCTACGTGCCGAACCACACGCTGTCGAACCAGGACTATTTCATCGCACAGGGCGGGTTCTTCTTCGACCTCTGCCCGTGGGATGACGAGACGCCGGTTGACGACCCGAACCAGCCGATGGGCGCGGATGTACGCACGATGCAGGCGATCATGCGCTCGGCCTGGGTGCAGGTTGACGGCAAGAAGATGATTCACGTCGGCGGGTTCACGCCCTGGGACAAGAAGTACACCGACCACGCGGGGGCGGGCGGGCATCACGGCGGGGTGCCGACCGAATGGCGTTATGCTGAGGTCATCACCTGCTTCAACGGTTTCATGGACGCGGATGCACTGGGCCTGAGCGCGATGGCCAATGCGTCGGTTTTCATGCACTACCCGTTGAAGAAAAAGTACCCGCAGAAGCTGCCGACGGTCGCTGATCTGAAGGCGAAGAGCCTCATCACAGCGGACGGCAAGGTCGCGCCGAAGTCGTACGTCACCATCTACGTAGGCGATTACGATTCGGCGGCGTGGCTCTACCAGCGCATACCTGACCTCTGGGATGATCCGGTGCGCGGACAAATTCCGCTGGGCTGGGCGTTCAACCCGAACCTGGCCGACCGTTTCCCGGTTGGGATGGCATATACCCGCAAAACCGCGACCCCGAACGACAGCTTTGTGGCGGGTGATTCCGGCGCAGGGTATATCAATCCTGGGCATCTGACCGAACCGCGGCAGTTCAGCGGCCTGCCGTCGGGCGTGAAGACTTGGGAAGAGCACTGCAAGAAATACTACGATCAGTGGGACCTGAGCATCACCGGTTTCGTCATTGACGGATATGCCCCTGAGACGACCGACGAGGTGAAGGACGCGTACACGGTCTTTTCGAAGAACGGCATCGTGGCCCAGAAGATCGAGCGATGGGGCATCTACAAGGACATGCCGTACATCCGCATGTCGTGGGATCTGGTGAGCACGCCCGAGAAGGAAGCGCAGACGGTGCTGAGTAGAACGAGCGACGACAGGCCGGAGTTCTTCGTCTTCCGCAATATTCTCTGGAGTCCGACGAACCAGAAGAAGCTGTTCGAGGCAATCAAAGCCGATCCGAAGGGCAAGGATGTGGAGATAGTTGACCCGTATACGCTGATGCTGCTGATTAAGGAGAATGGCGAGAACCGGAAGTGATGTGGAGTGCGAGGGCTCGACCTCGCTTTTGACTCAGGCGGCTCGACGCCGGTGAGATGTATATGTATGCCAATGCAGAAGCATGCGCGCTGTCAAGCCAGTGCGCGGAAGGCGAGGTCGAGCCCTCGCACACCATAGTAGCTGAGGAGAAGACCCATGAACTCAGATAGTACCAGCAAAAAATGGTTTGGAAGAATACCACTCCTAAACCCCGCGAAGGGGCAGGTCGTGCGTGAAGCCCCAGGTGAGGGCAAGGGCAACTGGGTCGGCGCGTGCTCGGCGATGTACGACGACGAGACCGGCAAGTTCTACCTCTACTTCCGCTACCGCAAGCCGCGCGGCCAGGGACGAGGGTTCGAGTGCCGCATCGCCGAGAGTACGGACGGCATCAATTTTTCCGACATCTGGACCGCGAATAAGGACCAGTTCGGCACGTCGTCAGTCGAGCGCGGAAGCCTGATAAAGACTCCCGAAGGCAAGTATCTGCTCTACATCAGCTACGTTGACCCGGCGGACAGCCGCTGGCGGATTGATGTCATGGAAGCCGATTCGCCTTCCGAGTTCGACCCCGCTGAGCGCAAGATGGTTCTCACCGCGCCGGAGCTGAGGCTGGAAGGCGTGAAGGACCCATATGTCGTCCTCATTGGCTCGATGTACCACATGCTGATCTCATACGCGGCGGTCGCCCCGGTAGGCGAATCTGCGTCTGACGATGATCTGCATAGTACTCAGGACGCATACAACACCGGGTTGATTGTCTCGGCAACCGGACTGGCCACCAGCGGGGACGGACTCAACTTCCAGTGGCAGGGTACGGTGATGGATGTCGGCACGGGCTGGGACGCGTATGAGTCGCGAGTGACCAGCGTGGTCTATGCGCCGCCGGTCTTCAACGCATTCTACGACGGCGCTGCGAACGTGGAGGGCAACTACGAGGAACGCACCGGGCTGGCGGTTAGCTTCGACCTCTGCAACTTCGAGCGGACGACTCCGAACGGCCCGGCGCTGGTCTCGCCTCATGCGTCCGGCGGACTGCGGTACATGGACGCCGTGCCGATGGACGAGCGGATATTTTACTACTACGAAATGGCCCGCCCGGACGGCGCACATGACCTGATGGTGGACGTGACCGAAAGGTGAGCGCTCGACGCACGATTCGATTCCGATTTCGGTTGACGGCAGTTTCAATGATTGGTATAATGCAGATGGCTCAGAAAAGACAACCAGAGCAATGGAGCGATGACCGAGTGACACACTCCACATAGCACCGAACCAGGGCGGGCAAGTGTTCACACATTCCGGCCCTTTATTTCTGTCTGAAAGGCCTATCGGGAGATACAAACATGAGACTCTTGCCAAAACAAGAAGGGTTCTTCGATCTGTTTGAGAAGCAGGCTGAGTTGGTTGACGCCGGGGCGCATGCCCTGGAGGAGATGCTCACCAATTTCGTGGATACCGAGGACAAAGCTTTCAAGATGAAGGCCCTCGAACACGACGGCGATGAGGTGGCTCATGAGATCATGCGTAAGCTGAACACCACTTTCGTCACGCCGCTCGACCGAGAAGACATCCACACGCTGGTCAGCGCACTGGACGACATCCTCGACTTCATCGAGGGTGCGGCAGACAGGATGGTGCTTTACGAAGTTGATGCACCCACCGAGTCCGCAGTCAAGCTGTCGAAGATTCTGGTACAGGCCACCGATCTCGTACAGCAGGCGGTAGGAATGCTGCGCGATAAGAAGCAGGGCGCGGGCATCCACAACGCATGCGTGGAGATCAACAAGCTTGAAAACCAGGGCGACAAGATCAATCGAGCCGCCATGGCAAAGCTGTTCCAGATGCACGACAGACCGATTGATGCGCTGAAGTGGCGCGAGGTCTACTACAACATCGAGACGGCCATTGATAAGTGCGAAGACGTGGCCGATGCCCTTGAAGCAATCGTGCTGAAGAACGCGTAGGTGAACTATGGCAGGTAAATTCAGATTCCTTCCCACAGAAGAAGACTTCTTCGAACTATTTGAAGAGATAGCGGACATCATGGTGGAATCGGCCCAGTGCCTATGCGAGTTGATGGCCAACTACGAGGAGGCCGAAGAGAAGGGACGCGCGCTTCGTGAGATGGAAAAGCGTGTGGACCGTGTGACCGAGGAGATCAATCGTCGGCTGAACCAGAGTTTTGTGACGCCTTTTGAACGCGAGGATATCCACGAACTGGCTGCGAGGATGGACGATGTGCTGGACTACATTGAGGCATCGGCTGACCGCATGAAGCTGTACGGTGTGGACGAACCGCGCGAGGAAGCGGGGGAACTGGCGGCGCTATTGGTGGATGCATCAAAACTGATCAAGCAGGCTATGTTCGCTCTGCGCGACCTTCGAGATACAGATGCTGTACTCGCGCCGTGCATAGAGATCAACAAGATCGAAAATCTGGCCGATGCCGTGCAGCGAAAGGCGTTGAAGTGCCTCTTTGCCGAGGAGACACGACCTCTGGAGATCGCGAAGTGGCAGGAAATATTCGACAGGCTGGAGATCGCCACGGACAGATGCGAAGACGTGGCGAATGTCCTGGAAAGCATAGTGGTGAAGAATGCATAGCTCTTTCACTCTCACCGTCATCATCACCGTAGTGTTTCTAGCGCTGGCCTTTGACTTCATAAACGGCTTCCACGACTCAGCAAATGCAATTGCCACGTCCGTTCTGACCAGAGCGCTTTCCATGAGAAACGCCGTCATCATGGCGGCGGTGCTGAACTTTGTTGGAGCCGTGATCTGGACAGGAGTGGCCAAGACCATCGGCAAAGGGATTGTTGACCCCGCCATGGTACACGGCAAGACCGGGCAGTTGCTTGTTCTTGCGGCTCTGGTCGGCGCCATTGCATGGAACCTCTTCACCTGGTGGAGAGGGCTGCCGAGCAGTTCGTCGCACGCACTGATCGGCGGGCTAATCGGGGCTGCCATTGCCGCCAAGGGTGTTGCCGTCCTGAACGGTCACGGGCTGGCCATCATCTTCGCCACGCTGGTCTTCTCACCGATAGTCGGATTCGTCGCCGGCGGACTGCTCATGATCCTTATTATGAACATATTCGCACAACACACACCGTCCAAACTGAACAGGCATTTCAAGTGGATGCAGATACTCTCGGCCAGCTTTATGGCCTTCACACACGGATCGAACGACGCGCAGAAATCCATGGGCATTATCACCATGGCGTTGGTCGTCGGCGGTTTCACAACGTCGGTCACTGTACCGGATTGGGTGAAAGTGTCCTGCGCGCTGGCTATGGCAGTCGGTTCAGCAGCCGGCGGGTGGCGGATCATCAAGACAATTGGAAAGAAGGTCATGGGGCTGCAGCCGGTTCACGGATTCGCGGCAGAAACATCGGCCGCGTTGGTGGTACTGATGGCGACGCTGTTCAAACAACCGGTCAGCACCACACATGTGATTTCGTCTGCCATTATGGGCGTAGGCTCCGCTAAGGGCATCGGCTCCGTGCGGTGGGGCATAGTTCGGCAGATAGCGCTGGCCTGGGTGATGACACTCCCCGTGTCCGCCGGGCTGGGAGCCGTGTGCTACACCGCACTGCACCTGGCGATCAAGTAGGGGATGGTCACAGATAATGGTCAAATGGTCGGAGAGCAGAGGCTTCCGACCATTCTCTTTGACCAGATGACCATTCCGTTATTCCCCGACCATATCCACCGCGCGTATCCTGAACTGCATGGGCGGACACTGGAACACGAGCTGCAGACGACCCTCCAACAGAAGATGATCCCTCAGCCTCCGCACCGACTCCGAACGCATGCAGCAGTCGCCAAGCATGAGCACCTTGCCGTCCAGAATTTCGGGAACCGGCGGCTCCTTCCCCAGCACGATCGTCAACTCGTTCTCACCGTCGAAATAGCCCACGTCCTTCAGCTTGTCCAGGCCGCGCCGGGTGTAGTATTCGCATGAGCGGCATATCTCACCGGCGATCACCTTGAGGCCAGGGAACAACTCGGTATCCAGCGCGATCTCCGGACGCCTGAACGGACGCCGCACGCTCTCGATGCTCTTGCCCTTCACCTCGATCTCGTTCAGATCCCCTACCCCCAGGCCGTATTCGTGCGCCAGGCGGGTGGTGTCCACCTCAAACGGCTCGAATCCCATGACCGCAGAGGTCACCGCGTCCACCGCGACGACGTCTTTGCCCGCGATTATCAGGCCCATGTCCACGACATCGCCTTCCTCAGCGTGGTCGCCTTCCAGCCCCTGGATGCCGCTAATAACGGTCATTTCCGGCTTTCGGACGCGGAAAAAGTCGGTCAGTTTGGCAGGAAGCTCACGGTAGCTGTGGCCGAACAGCTTGTCCTCGTCCGTGATGATACCGTGGAAGTTCTTGATGCCGAGCGTCACGAAGGTCAGGCTGTGAATCTTCATCGTCGGGACGTTGATAAGCACATCGCAGTCGAGGAAGATCTTCGGTGTATGCACTGTCTTGAAGATGATGCCGCCGGGAACCTCGACCTCAACCACTTCCTCTTCTTCAAGGAATGTCATCTTTCCACCGGCAGCCTCGACCGCCTGAGTCATGCCGATGAACTCCGAACATGCGCGCGTGGTGTTGTTCGCCTTGCGGTACTTGGCGGTTGAGATGCTCCGTCCCTCAGCGGCGATAACTTCCCCTGCGCCTGCCTCGTACGCCAGCTTGACCAGCGCGGCCACGGTTCGCGGGTCGGTGGTGATTGGCGGCATCTGAGGCGAGAAGATGTTCGGCTTCAGCACAACCTTGTCGCCCTTTTTGATGATGGACTCAAAGCCGCCCGCGAGCGCAACTGCCTCACGCACTGCGGCGTAAACACCCTCATCGGTGATGGGCTTGGTGATACTGGCTATCCCTACTGCGGTTTTGGAAGACATGGTTTGGTGGCGCTCCGTTCCTATCGTATTACTCAAAACTCGGTGACGCCGGTGAACTTGAACCCGCGCGCCTTGATTGCGGGAGCCACGCACCAGCTCTGGCGCACGGTCTCCTTCGATATCATATCCACATTCGACAGCCGTTCAAGCACGCTGTCCGTGAACCGCATATTCATGAGCGGTTTGACGATCTCGCCGTTCTCGATAAGGAAAGTTCCATCCCTGGTCATCCCGGTGATCAACACCTGCAAAGGATGAATGACGTTTGTGTAGTGGAAGCGCGTGACCAGCACGCCGCGCTTGGTGTCCGCGATCATCTCTTGCACCGAGCAATCGCCCGGACGCATGAACATGTTCGCCGCCATAGGTCCATATGTGCCGACGACCGAGACACAGTGGCCGGTGGACTCCCTGCCCTCTTTGCCCGCCGTATAGCTGTCGTACACCGGCCCGACTGCGACGCCGTTATTGATAAGATCAACCCGCTGGGTCGGCACGCCTTCAGCGTCAAAGGCGCGAGGCATACCGGCTGGGTCCAGTCCATCATCCCAAATGTTGATGTTCTGACCAACGATCTTCTCGCCGAGCTTGCCGCACATGAAGCTGCGACCTTCCTGCACGGCCAGCGCGCCGAAGCCCAGCCAGGCCATGAACTCCAGGAACTCAGCGACGGCATAAGGCATGAGTACCACGTCATACTCACCCGGCTCGATTGCCTCGGGGTTCCTGCTCTTCACGCTGGTAGTGGCCGCTTCCACCGCGGCTTCCATGGGGTTGAAATCGCTGATTCTGCCAGCTACTCTGTCGGCATATCCGTAGCCGGTGTCCGTTGTCATGACGGCGGTGAGGCCTGCTTTGGACGACGGCTCATAGGCTCTGAGGCCCAACGAGTTGGCAACTCCTGTCTCGTCGAACGCGGTAGAAAGCTGCCCGGCGGCCACCGCGTCCACCCGCTTCGCCTCGCCGATCATCCCGCCCACGTCACGCGCTCTGTCCTCAGGCGAATACTCGGCGGTCTGCGCATCATAGGCATCTACGTCCTTGGCAGGCGCTGGCCCGGGCAGCGAGACGAAATCTGCATTCTCAGCGGAGTTGTGCGCGAACTGCACGGCGTGTCCCACCGCAGCCTTGACCGACGCATCGTCCAGCAGATTTGTGGTGACGCACCCTATCTTCTTGCCGACGACTGCCTTTACCGTCAGGCTGGCGTTCTTCTGCGAGACGTTCTGGTGAATCACATTGTTGGCAAATCTGGTTAAGCTCGACTGGCCGATGCCGAGCGAAACTTGAGTTTGATCGGCGGATGACCAGGACAGCGCCTTTTCGAGTATTTGAAGCAGCCCCTCGCGACCCAGCATCTTCACTCCTCCTCCATCACGCCGATGCGCACGTTCCTGAACCTGGACGGCGCTACTCCGTGGCCCACATGCGCGGTCTGCCCCGGCTGGCCTTTGCCACAGTTGTCCACGCCCCAAACCCGCCAGTGGTCCTTATCCGCAATGGCATCGCAACTCCCCCAGAACTCAGGAGTTATGCCGGTATAAGTGGGATTCTTGTACATCTGCCCCAGCGAACCGTCCTCGATGTCATATGCGACTTCGGTGGCGAACTGGAAGTTCAGCCGCTTGTCGTCTATGCTCCAGGAACCGACCATCTCCGCAAAAAGGCCTTTCTCGGTGTCGCGGATCATCTCGTCCAGCGTCCAATCGCCCGGCTGAAGGTTGATGTTGGTCATGCGGATGAGGGGTATGCGGTTCCATCCGTCCGCGCGCATCGCCCCACTGCTTGACTGACCGATCTGCGGAGCAGTTTCGCGGGATGTGAGATAGCCGACGAACGTTCCATCCTTGATGATATCCACGCACTGAGCGGACACACCCTCGTCGTCATAGAAGAACGTGCCGAGGCCGCCCGGTATGGTGGAATCAGCCACGATGTTGACGATATCCGAGCCGTAGCGGAAGTTGCCCAGCTTGTCCGGCGTGAGGAAACTTGTACCGGCGTAGGCAGCTTCCGTGCCGAAAACGCGGTCCAGCTCTATCGGGTGGCCGCACGACTCGTGAACCTGCAGCGCAAGCATCGAGCTTTCCAGAATAAGCGTTCTCACGTCCGACGGGCATTGAGGCGCGGTCAGCAGTTGCGCGGCTTCCTTCGCGATACGTTCCGCGTTGCCGATCACGTCCCACTGCTCCACAAACTCATATCCCGCCTGCGCGTGCTCTCCGCCGGCCGCCGGGTAAGAGCGTTTTTGCACCTCGCCCTCACTTACAGCCGTGGCAGTGATGCCGATGCCGCTCTCGGTCTTGGACTGCTCGATGTACGACCCCTCGGTACTCGCGAAGACCTGATCGGTCTGCCAGAACCGCATCACGGATTCAGCGACCCTGATCTCGTCCACCTGCCGCATGATCTCATCGGCGTCCAGGAGTAGCTGTATTTTCTGCTCGACGGGCGCCTCAAAGGGGTTCCGCTTGCACGGCGCTGTGAACGAACCAACTGCAGGCTCGACCGGCGAAAGCTCAATCGGCGCACCCTGCACGCTGGCGGACGCTCGCGCGATTCTCACGGCAAGCTCGGCCACAGTATCTATCTCATCAGGATTGAGGTTCAAACTGCTCGCAAATCCCCATGCCCCATCCGCAATCACGCGAATGCCGAAGCCCTGGTCCGAATCCGATGAGAGGTTTTCAACTTTGCCGTTCTTAACCTCTATCTCTTCGCTGGCGCGCTTCACGACCCGTATGTCTCCGTAACTCGCTCCCAGTTGACGAACCTTTTCCAGCGCTCTCTCAGTTAAGTCCTTCACAGGCGTAACCCTCCAATATCATGTTGAATGGCGAGCGCGCTTTTTCCTGCCTGAATCGCTGAAATGATGCATGTTGTGGGGCAAGCAAATAAGGGTTATAATAGACATGGAATGGAGGAACCTATGAAGAAAACATCGGTGTGGGCGATAGTCGCAGTGATAGCGGCGGTGGCGATACTGGCTGTGCTAAGGTACGGCGCACGACCGGTGCTATCGGATGAAGAGCAGATACATGTTTTACTCGCGAAGGGGCAAACTGCATTCGAGCGGAAGGACATGAAAGCCGCAATGTCATGCGTCTCACGCACTTACAAAGACCCTTCCGGCACTAATGTTGATCATCTCAGAGTGCAGATCATCCAGGCGTTTCAACAGGATGAGAAGTACGATGTCGTGCTTGAGAACACTAAGGTGTCAGTAAACGCCGACGTTGCAGAGGTAATTACCAACGTCACTGTCGGCGCGGTTTCGCAAGGACGCATGCACCAACTGTTTTCCGCCCCGATGACCATCCGACTGGTAAAAGAGAAATCAATGCACTGGCTGGTGTTCCCAGTGATGGAATGGAAAGCAATCAGCATGGAAGGCATGCCGTCCGGATTCACCGAGTAGAAAACAGGTTTGCCGGGAACATTGTTCATCGCAATGATACTTGGCAAAGAATAATTGTATAACACCTGGTAATTATACTGGATTAGCCATTTTTTCTTGACAGAACGCCCTTTCAGAGGTATACTGCAATTAAGTGGCAAAGAGGAAGGACTGCTTATCGTGCGCCCACGTGTACAATGAAGTATAGGGAGTTTGGGATGGGCAAGATAGCAGTACACCGAATCTTGTTTGAAAATTGCTGTTACCTCGCCTATCCGTAGCGCAAACTTCCCCCACGTGGTTGTTTTTCCATGCCCTATTCACCGACGGCACGATAACTGTCTGAGCGTACACATTCACTGGTTATTGTTTTTGGAGGAGATGCATCATGCGTAGGTTATTGATCTTAATGGCAGTAGTACTCATAGCGCTTATCGCGGTTCCGGCAATTGCAGCGACTGACCCGGCCGAATACCGTATGTCTTGGGTTTACGGCTTTAATAGTGAGTTCGCCACTCCATCAGCGACAACCACCACCGTCAACACTCTGGCGAACAACAACTTTAATGTAATCGTCCCTGAGATAAGGAAGAACGGCGACGCGTACTACAACTCCTCATACGAACCTCTGGCAAGCGACGTATCGGCTGGCTACGACCCCCTGGCGGACATACTGACCAAAGCGCACGCAAAAAACATGCAGGTGTTCGGCTGGATAGTGACGTACCGCATCTGGGGCAAGGGGCTGACCGCTCCGCCCACTCACATCTGGACGCTGCACCCGGAGTGGGCGCTCATTGACAATACCGGAAAAAACTACGTAGGTAGCTACCACAATCTGGACCCGGGCGTACCCGGCGTGGAGAACTACATCGTCGGCATCGTCAAGGATGTGGTCACCAGATACCCGACCCTGGACGGCTTCAACTTTGATTACATCAGATACGATTCAACGGCTGTTGGTTACAACACCATTTCCAAGGCTCGCTTCCACGCCGAGTACGGGGTTGATCCTCCAACCAGCACCGCCAGTCCCTATTGGGCAAACTGGAGTACGTGGAAGCGCAAACAGGTAACCGATCTCGTAAAGCGGTGCTATCTGGAAGCCATCTACATCAACCCTCAGATCAAGATGTCCACCGATACCATTGGCTGGATGGGTGGAAACCCGAATACGGACTTCACCGGCACGCGGTGCTACTCTGAAGTCTGTCAGGACCATAAGAAATGGATGGAGGATGGCATAATTGACCTGGATATCCTCATGAACTATAAGCGCGACTGGACCGGCTTGCTGTTGCCCCCGACTTACAGCTACAAGGGTTATGCGTTTGGCAATCAACAGGCCGACCACCGCAACTGGAGCGACTGGCTCTCCAGTATTCAGACGACTACCGGACGACATACGATAGACGGCATCGGCGGGTACATGAACATTCTGCCCGGCATTCTGGCCCAGTGGGGATACAGCAGAGCGCACGGCGTAGGACTCGGCATGTATCGGTATGGATTTGGCGTCGGAATGGAAGATACTGCAGCGCCTGGAATGCCGGTCTTCAACACCGGCACCAATGTGGTTAAGGCGGGATCTGAGACCACGTACTACAGCACCGTCAAGGCCCAGATGTTCAAGAATCCTGCGCCCGTGCCTGATATGCTGTGGAAGACATCGCCAACCAAGGGCTACATTTTCGGACAGGTAACCGACCCCGCCGTAAACCCTGCGACTGACCCTGCTTTCCAGAACTGGATATACCAAGGAACAGTGACTCTCACCGGCCCTTATCCCAGCACGGCCACACAAACGACATCTACCGACGCAACCGGCACATACGGGTTTCTTGGTGTCGAGCCAGGCGAATACTCCGTCTCGTTCAGCAAGACCGGCTATTCGCCCATTACAGGCATCAGCGCCTCGGTCACGGTCGGTTTGGCCACCAAGCTAGACGTCCAACTCGTCGCACCGCTGGCGCCGGATAGCTACAAGACACTCGCACAAGCGAATGATCCTGCACTAGTTGACGGCGTCATCGGCTTGAACGGCAATATGGTTACTACACCTACCGGAACTTTCTCAGACTGCTCGTACATTGAAAACTCCGGCAGATCCAGCGGATTACAGGTGCGCTTCCGTGGAGCAACTCCCACACTCACTGAAGGCGACAGCGTGAACCTCATAGGAACCATCACTACCATCGGCAATCAGAGGGTACTCAACAACGCAACTCTGCAGGGCAGATCATCCGGCGCCGCACTGCGCACTCTGAGTTCCACTGCCAGAGACCTGAACGGGTTTCCACAGACCACGGGGTTGCTGGTTACGGGATTCGGCAATGTTACTTACAAGGGTGCTGACTACTTCTACATTAACGATGGCTCGGCTGTGAATGATGGATCAGGACATCTCGGTGTAAAGGTTCTTGCCACAGGGTTGAGCATGCCGTCAACCGGATATGCCAAGGTTACAGGCATCAGCACATGTGAGAAGATCGGCGGCCTGCTGTACCAGAGGATCAGGGTCCGCAAACAGGCCGACATCGCAGTGTATTAG
>JANYKG010000139.1 GCA_025358205.1 Armatimonadota bacterium | reverse complement strand
TCTTGATGTTCCGTTCCCTAATCAGTTCCTTGATCTGTTCTCTGCTCAGTAGTGCCATGTTGCGCTTTCTGTCCTTTCCTTCGTAAGTATATCCTACGACCGAAGGTTAGGCAAAAGCACACTTCATTCTACACACTCGATCTCAAGCGGAAGATCGACCATATACAACATTCATTCGTTGTCTGCATGAAGGGTCAGTCATTCCCCCCGCCGACATGCGACAACATTCCACCGCCTGAGGTAATATACCTGCATGCATCTAGTTGGGCTTTTGCGAACTGCTGGAAAGTGGCGGAAGGAATTGGCAAGAAACTAAGGAAGGACTGGTATGTCGGCAATCGAATAACACTGAAGGCAAAAATTCAGGCTCGTCCCTGCGAGCGCACCAAAGTGACTCTCCTGCCCCTACACAAGCCGCGAACTATACACATGTACGATGATTATCCCTGGTAGAGTAGAACCTAGTGCCGGATACGCGCACGAGTGCGGTCGTCAGGGGTACTTCACAATGTGATCATGCCCAGCAGCTACTCTTATAGTTGTAGTGCCTAGACGTCGCCCACCTAAGCGCGAATAACATCGGACACCATCACGTTGCCGGCACGACAAGGGATAGGCGGTACCAAACCAAACGGAGGTGAAGCGACCTGCGGGAAAGAACATGCAGACAGCGACATCCGGGAGGTCAGGCATGAAGGTTCCACTGGCGGTAGTGATCGGGATTCTTCTCTGCATCGCGGCAGGCTCATTCGCGGACGTGGTTCCGCATTCTCTTTTCTCGGACAACATGGTGCTTCAGCGTGACTTATCCATACCCGTGTGGGGCAAGGCGCAGAACGGCGAAAAAGTGACCGTGGAGTTCTGCGGTCAGACGGTTTCGACGACCGCCCACAACGGCATGTGGTTCGTTCGACTGACTCCCGAACCCGCAGGCGGCCCGTTCACCATGAAGATCGTCGGCAGCAACGCCATCGAACTGAAGAACGTGATGGTCGGCGACGTTTGGCTGTGCGGCGGACAGTCGAACATGCAGTTCGGCCTCAAGGAGAGCATCGGCGGCGACATCGCAGCGGAGGGCGCGGACAAGGATCAACTTCGTCTGTTCACCGTACCCGTCAAGGTCAGCAACAGCCCTCAGTACACCATTGATTCCGCCTGGCAGATCAGCAACAAGGCTACCGCTGAGGGATTCTCGGCAGTCGGTTACTACTTCGGCAGGTATCTGAAGACCCATCAGAAAGTACCCATCGGCCTCATCAACTGCTGCTGCGGGGCCACAAGCGCCGAGGCGTGGATGAGCAAGGACATGCTGCAGGCGGACAAGCGGTTTGCGGACGCCTACCTCGCGCCTGACTACAAGCCCGGCTGGTTCCCGCTCGTTCCCATGATCTTCTACAACGGCATGATAAACGCGGTTGTGCCCTACGGCATCAAGGGCGCTATCTGGTACCAGGGTGAGAGCAACGCAGGTGGCGCTTACCTGTACCGTGATCTCTTCCCAGCCATGGTGAAGGGCTGGCGCGAGAAATGGGGCGAGGGCGATATCCCGTTCTACTACGTGCAGTTGGCGCCGTTTGAGGCGAGCAAGCACGGGCCTGAGCCTGGTGACAGCAACTGGGCCGAGCTTCGAGAGGCACAGCTTCTGGCGCTAAAGAAGATCTCCAACTCCGGCATGGCGGTGATCACGGATGTAGGCAATGCGACGGATATTCACCCCAAGGACAAGCAGCCAGTGGGCGAGCGGCTGGCCCTGCTCTCGCTGAAGCAGGACTATGGGCAGAAAGTGGAGTGCTACAGCCCGGTCTACAAGTCCGTCAAACACGATGGCGAAAAGCTTGTCGTGCGCTTCGACAACGCCTATGCGGGACTGAAAACGAGCGGTAGTGCGCCGAAGGGGTTCGCGGTCGCGGGCGTGGACGGCAAGTACCAGTGGGCCGAGGCTGAGATCAAGGGCAAAGACAGCGTGGCTGTGTGGAGCGCATCGGTTCCGAACCCGGTGTCTGTGCGCTACGGCTGGGCTGACTGCCCGTCACTGAATCTGTTCAACAGCGCTGGGCTGCCCGCATCGCCATTCAGAACTGACAGCCTTCCGATACTGACGCAGCCAAAGTGAGCGGAGTGTGTGGGTATGGGAGTGTGGGAGTGAGGGCGCTGACCTTTGTGGCACTTATATTCGCTCTGACATGCGCGGTGGTTGTGGCTGAGACCAAGGCTGATTTCTTTGTCGCAACAAACGGGAATGATGCCTGGTCCGGCAGGCTCTCCGCGCCGAACCCTGCGCGCACGGACGGCCCGTTTGCCACTGTTGACCGTGCACGTCTGGCGGTTCGCAATGCACGGCGCGCCGACCGACCCATCAGCGTCAGCATCCTAGGCGGCACATACTACCTCACGCGGACGCTCACCTTCGAGCCGGAGGACTCTGGTACTAAGGATGCGCCTGTCGTATACTCCGCCTACCCCGGTGAGCGCCCGATCATCAGCGGCGGCAAGCGCTTGACCGGATGGAAGGTGGACTCGCGCGGCTGGTGGCATCTCACCATTCCTGAGGTGAAATCCGGCGAGTGGAACTTCATCTCGCTCTACGTCAACGGTGAGCGCAGATACCGGCCACGGCTGCCGGAGAGCGGCTCATACACCGTGGCGAACAGCGTCTCCCTGGGTCCGAACGGCAAACCGAACGGCTTCGAGTTCGCGACTGACGAGATCAAGGGCGGCTGGGCGAACCTCAACGACGTGGAAGCGCTGACAATCCACCTGTGGAACATGTCCCGCATGCGCGTTCAGACCGTGGACGCTCAGAGTCATCAGGTCAGGTTCACAGGTGAGACATCCCAGAACGCCGACTTCGCGCAGTTCAACCCCGGCCAGCCTTTCATGGTCGAAAACGTGAAAGAATCGCTCGGAAAACCGGGCGAGTGGTACCTGGACAGGCCGACCGGGGAGCTTATCTATGTGCCGAAGAAGGGCGAGACACCGGAGAAGTGCGAGGTCATCGCGCCCAGGGTTGACCAACTCGTGCGGCTGAACGGCGACTGGAGGACCGGGCGATTTGTGAGCGACATCACGTTCAAAGGCCTGACCTTCGCGCACTCGCAGTGGTGTACGCCGCCGGAGGGTCACCAGTTCCCGCAGTCCGACGCCGTGGTCGCCAGCGCGATCATCGCAAACGGCTCGCGAAACTGCCGGTTCGATGCCTGCACAATCACCCACACCGGCGCTTACGGAATCCAACTCGACGACGCGTGCAAGTTCAATACAATCGAGAACTGCGAACTGACCGACCTGGGCGCGGGCGGGATCAAGGTCGGGTTCTGGGCGCCTACCGACGGCGACGGTCAGACCGGATACAACATCATACGCGGCAACCTGATCGCGCACGGCGGGCGGATATTCGCCGCCGGGACGGGCATCCTGGTCGCCAGTTCCGACCACAACCGCATTGAAAAGAACGACATCTACGACCTCTACTACACCGGCATATCGCTTGGCTACACGTGGGCGGACAGTGTCTCCGCGCACGACAACCTGGTGCAGGACAACCACATCCACGACATCGGGCAAGGCACGCTCAGCGACATGGGCGGCATTTACACGCTTGGCAGGTCGCCCGGGACGGTCATCCGGCACAACCTGATTCACGATATTCGGTCGCAACTGTACGGCGGCTGGGGCATCTACCTCGACGCGCTGTCGTCCGAGATCACGGTGCAGGACAATCTGGTCTACCGCACCGATGAGGGCGCGCTGCACCACAATCGCGGCCAGGACAACGTGGTGACGAACAACATCTTCGCGCTCGGCAGTGAGACTCAGGTCTGCAGATCGGGCTACGAGAACGGTCCCTCGTTCGACTTCCAGCGGAACATCGTCTACTGGAAGGACGGCTATCTCCTGGGCAGGGAGTGGAGCGACAACCACTTCAAGTTCGACCACAATGTCTACTGGAACGCCGGGCGCAAACCGGTAGAGTTTAACGGCCTGAGCCTGGACGAGTGGCGCGCGAAGGGGCAGGATGCGCACTCTATCATCGCTGACCCGCTGTTCGCGAACCCGGAGAAGGGCGACTTCCGGTTGGCATCTGACTCTCCGGCGCTGGGGATGGGTTTTCGTCCGATCGAGATGGCCGGCTTCGGCCGTCAGTCGCCTTCGGTACCGGAAGAGAGTACGAGTAAGAGTAGGAGTAAGAGTACGAGAGGGGCGGAGAGGGACAGGGCGTTTCCAGATCTATCCAAGCCTGTGCCTCTGAAGCTGGATTTCGAGGGGATAGAACCGGGTCGGAGGCCTCCATTCTGTGCGCTGGACGAGGGGAATCAGGTGGCCATCAGGGTTACGGACGAGGATGCGGCGAGTGGTCGGCACAGTCTGAAGTTCGCGGACGACGGCAAGCAGCAGTATCCGTGGCAGCCGTTTATGACCTACAGGTACAAGCAGACCTCAGGCGTGGTGCGCGCATCGTTCGCTGTGAAGGTCATGCCGGGCGGACACCTCAAGCACGAGTGGCGTGACATTGACAAGCCCGATCAGCCGGGGCCTTCGGTGGTGATAGACTCGGACGGCAAGCTGTATGCCAACGGAAAGTACCTGCAGACCGTGCCTCGGGAGAAGTGGATTCGCCTGGAGATCGCCTGCCGACTGGGAGCGAAGGCGGACGGCACGTATATGCTGAAGGTAAAATCGGACGATACCAGAACATACAAGAATCTGAAGTACTCTCAGGGATTCCACAGGCTGATGACGCTGTACTGGATAGCCGACGGATCTGAGCCGGGTGTGTTCTACCTGGACGACATAAAAGTCTGCGCTGATGAGCGATCTTAGTCACGTATCACCGGCGGGGTGACAGGACGTCCCGGTCACCCCAGAGTTAAATCACGGAAGTGACAGGACGTCCCGGTCACTCCGCGAATCGCCTTTTTGGCAATTCATAAAAAACTGTTTTCAACAAGTTTTGTTCACTCGGATCTCGCCTGCGTAGCGAGTAGAACCTGATGCTGTTTTGGCTAAGGTCTACCTCAGCC
>JANYKG010000104.1 GCA_025358205.1 Armatimonadota bacterium | reverse complement strand
CTTTTCCTGCACTCATCTGCAATTCCAAACGGAAGGTTCTCCATAAACACAGTAATATCATTTCTCAGCCCAAGAAAACCACTCAGGTCACTGGGATAGGCAACCTGAACTCGTTCCTCCAGCCGACATCTGCGCCATTCTGCGGTTCAGAGCAATCCAACAGAAAACGAACGAGAACAGATAAACCCCGGTGGTTGACAGAGCAATCCCGGCAATGCCCATCTCTCTCATCAGTACGTAGTCCAGGGCCACGTTGACGATCATGCTGAGACCTGCGCTCCAGAGAAGAATGGAATTACCCTGTAGGCTTGATATCAGCCGCATCATCAGGACGCGAGCCACATAGAACGGCACTTGCAGCACGCACATTCGCTGGACAGCCGCCACTATCTTGGTATCTGCAGGCCCAAACGCTCCGCGTTCAAAGAGCGTGCGAACAATGAACTCCGAACCGAAATACAGCGCTGCCGTGATAGCAACTGTGGCGAGAATAATTATACGCATGTTGACCCGCACAGCGCGCCTGATCCCTTGCCAGTCTTCGCGAGCAACCAGAGTGCAGAAGTGCGGCATCACTGCGGTGGATACTGATGTAGCGCACACGTAGACCACCAGCCCCACTATCTTGTTGGCATAGCTGAGTACGGAGAGGCTGCCGGAACCCAGTGTGGACGCGAATGACTGATCAACGATGATGGCGCTGCTGCTCAGGCATGCTCCTGCTATCATCGGCATGTATTGCCTTATAACCGTCTTCACTGGTTCCGTGAAACCATACCAGCGCGGAACTACCGACATGCCGGATCGAACCAGCCCATATCCCAGAACGGTCAATTCAAGCAGCATACCGACTACCGTGCCCCAGCACAGTGAGTAAACTCCTATGCGCCTGCCAAGAAGTATCACAGCGATAACAACGCACACGGGCGTCAGGATGGGGGACAGCGATACCAGCTTATACCGCTCATTGGCGTTCAATACTGATCCATATAGCACCATAGTTCCCCTCAGAACAATGGTTGCCAGCAGGATTAGAAACAACGACCTGGTGAGCGCCTGTTTTTCCGGGCTAAAATGGGCGCCCAGTAGTGAGACCAACACCGGAAACAGTAGTCCCAAAACCACTGAAATCCCAATGAGAAGCAGAACGCCCCACACCAGAGTGGAAGACAGAAGCTGTTGCGCCGCTTCCTTGCCTCTGGTCTCTCTCTCCTTAACGTATGTAGGGATTAGTGCGGCGTTAAACGAGAAGCCGATGACGCTTGAGGCGAAGAGCGGCAGCACCGAGGCCAGCACGAAGGCATCCATCTGATCGCAGACGCCAAACCGGCCTGCGACGAACAGGTCCTTGCCTGCCGCCACTATGCTCACCAGGGCGGTCATCCCCCCTACGGCTGCCATTATCTGCCACACGCGGCGACGCGGCGGGCGGTCTTGGGTAGTCTCCATAGTGTCCTTGTCTTGCTAACCGCATGTGCGGATTGAATTGAAGACGATTTGCTTCCAGGACGATTAGCTCAGACGACTTATCCGGGCGAACGACGTGGTTTTCCGGCTCTGACGTAGAGGACGGCCAACGACCACATGAAGGCCAGGCACCCGCCTGCTATCGCTACCCATAGTTTGCGAGGCGAAGCGGGCTGCAGAGCAGGTTCCGCTCGCTCGATGACCTCGTAGTCCCCACCCTCGCCGACCTGAGAAATGGACGCCATCTGGTACTGCTCCGACAGCAGTTCGAAGGTCTTCTCCAGCACGGTCATGCGGCGCTGCAAGACGGCGTACTGCTGTGCAACGGCAGGCATGGTAGATATCTTGCGGCGAAGTTCAGATGCTTGAGATGCGATGTAGTCACTCGCGGCCTGCTGAGCGCGGGTTCGCACTTTGAGATCCACCAGCGCCTCTGGATCAACCGCATTGGCAAGCTCGCTGTTCATGGACTGTAGGAGGGCGTCCACACGCAGTTGCTCGGCTTCAACCTCGGTCAGTTTCCCGATCACGGACTTGCTGTCTTCTGCAATGAGTGCGATGTTGTGCGTCTCTTCAAATCGCCTGAGGTCGGCGCCGACCACAGCCAACTCCGACTGAGTCTCATCCAGTCGCTTGCTCAGATACTGGGTCTTGCGCTTGGAACTGGTGAACATGGTTTTGCCGAGGGAATCCAGAACCAGATTGACAATCTGCGCGGACAGATGCGGATCATATGTGCGACAGGTCAGCACGATACAACCCTTGCGCGAATCCTCCTTGACCTCGACCGGCAATGGAAAGATGTCAAGGTCCAGCCTGCTCGCGTCTTCCGGCTTGATGCTCTTCGCAACCATGTGCTTCGTAGGGCGGCTCTCCGCTATGGACATGATATAGCCCGATGTGTTGTTGCTGGAGAGTGACACACCCATCATGCCGGCCGCCATCGCGGTCTTGCCCAACGGCTCATCGCGAGTATAAATCGTGGCTGAAGACTCGTAACTCTTGGGGATGAGCCATGAGATACCGTATGCCAACGCCGCCCCAACCAATGAGGCGATGAGTATGCTTCGCCAGTGTGTTAGAAGCAAGATCATCAGCCCCTGCATTTCGTCCGCTTCGTTGTTGTTGGTCTCTGTGCTTGTCAAAACCCGTGCCTGTGCCATCCCCGCCTGCATTATGCGCGAAGCCCATAATGCAGGGCTTTCTGAGCATCATTCACACCGTTTGTGAATGATGCGGCCTAGAATCTTGTAATGATGAATGCACTACTAAGGATATCCGAGAGTATCTTGGTGATTGAGCCAATCTTCTCGGTCTTGCTTGCTACGTCTATCAGCCCGGAGTTGGGCACGTAAATGATGTCTCCCGGTGACATCTGTCGAACACGACCGGCAGGAACCGCATCGCCGTTAGCCCGAACCACCGTGATGAATTTTCTGGAGGCATCTGGAGAATATCCGCCCGACTTCTCTATGTAATATGCCATCGTCTTGCCTTCTTCGGCGACGAAGCAATGCGGGTGCAACACCGCGCCCATGATTGTGATGGTGTCCGAAATGAGCGGGACGATTACGATATCACCATCTTTCAGCATGAGATTGTGCTTGGAGCCGGAGTCCTTCAAGACGCTTGCCAAGTCAACACCCACTCGTCCGTAGTCATCGGGACTGAATCCGCTAATATTGTCATGTCCAGATTCTGACTCGGAAATGGCAACGCCGTCTATTTTGGATCCCATAGCGGTCTCACTCTGCGTCACGTCCTTACCAGCGGAAAACTGCTCTTCTATCCGTGGTTTGGTTTGGGCTGCACTAGTGTCCGTACCAGTCTGCAATTCACGCTGGCTGACTTGCGGGGTGTTCTTGGGAAGCGCTAACGTTCCAGGCAATTCCTGCTGCAACTGAGCAGAGGTTGTGACTTTCATCTGCGCAAGCTGGACAAGAAACTGTTTGTTCACAAAGGAGGCCATTCTCTTAGCAATCAAATCCAATCCGCTGAGCTGTGTTGCGCTCTGCAGAGAATCCTTGCGGCGAAGGAAGACCAGACTACCAGTGTCGGCAACCGATGTCATCCCGCCGGCTCTTGCGATGACATCCGCAAGCTTGGTCTTGCGCGGATCAATGCTGTACGTGCCGGGGTATGCCACCTCTCCCTGGACAGTGACCGTCATAGGAGTACGTAGCGCCGAACCCAATGCCGGGACTGATAGAACATCCCCGTCATTTAGCAGCACGTCGGCGGCAGAGCCGGGAACCAGGGCGGCTACATTTACCTTCGTAAGCAGCAGATCACCGTTGTCCTGAGCATGGCTGACTTCCGCAACGCCACCGGCTTCCGGCAGCACACCACCCGCAATGAACAACAGGTCACTGACGCGCATGTTATCCGCTCGGTCGTACAAACCCGGACGTTGAACCGACCCGACTACTCGCACGGTGGTGAAGTTGCTACGGATCTGATCGTAGGTGTATACGGTGATCTCGTCCCTGTCTGACAACAGCGGGTCATCCTTCTGGCTTCCCTGGAGCGCGGCATCAAGGTTCAACCTGATGATCTCTCTGGTGTTATTATCGCCATGACGAATCATATCCGCTCTGGCAAGGTAGGCGTTCGGCAGAATACCGCCTGCCGCCGCGACGGCATCGGATGCTCTGGCGGCGTTTGCCCTTCTGTAGGCGCCGGGCTTGGAAACCGCCCCGGTGATGGTGAAATAGTTCGTGCGAAACTCAACTTGCTCGGGTACGTACAAAAACACGCGGTCGAGCTTCTGCAGCTTCACGTCTTGGACGGCATCTCCCGCGAGAGCCTTTTGGAGGTCGAACGAAAGTATGGAAGGACTCTTTCCCTCTTCAATCCTAAGTATGTCCGCACGGCGGAAGTGAATCTCCACATCCTTGGAGAGTCCCTGGGCTGCCTTGACCAGATCGCTTACACGCAAGCCCTCGCTGAATGCGTAGGGGCCAGGCGCGTTTACCGGCCCGCTGATGGAGACCATGTTCGTCCGTTCCGCCTTTATGGACATCACGGTCACCTGATCGCCCGGCTCCACCGCCACACTGCTCTTCCCGCCAAGGTCGTTCAGTTTGGCGTTCACAAGCGTCTTGTATTCACCGTCTACTACGCGTTCGATGGAAACCGTCTGCAAGAATCCGCTTGGTTTCGCGCCGCCAGCCAGCTTGACGGCCGCCGCAAGTGACAGCGGGAAGGTAGGTTCATATCGTCCTGGTCGAACCACCTCACCGTACACCACGATAGTCTTGCCTACCGGAGGCACAAAGAGCAGGTCGCCGTCCCTTAGCGGTACATCCTGGGACTTGTCTCCGTTCACCAGGAATCCGTACAGATCTACCACGCGTTTGGCCGCTCCGTCGCGAGCAAGAGTAACCTGGCGAAATGACCCAGCGGCGGTTGGTCCGCCTGCCTTATACAGGGCATCGAAGACCGAAGCCATGCCGGTGAACTTGTAGGAGCCAGGTCTGACCACAGCGCCCGCCACCTGAACCACTATGGACGACATTTTGTCAATTGAAACGGCAACCGACAACTGCGAAAACTGCTTCTTATATTGTGAGTTCAGCGCGGCTTCAAGTTGAGTAATGGTTTTGCCGGATGCGGCGACTTTCCCAAGAGCGGGAACAAAAAGCCTGCCGTCCTGATCCAGTTCCCGGGTATATTCTTTCTCTCCACCTAATGAACTGGAAACGGATATCTTCACCGAGTCGCCTGTGCGGAGTTGATATCCTCGCGGTGCGGTTTTCACATCCAGTTCGCTTGTGGGTGAGGCGGCCGTGAAGAAATCCAGACCAAACACGGAATCCTGCGACCAGCCCCAGCGTCTTTTGAGGGTTTCAACAGACAATCTCAGGCTGAACAAACGATCCTGCAGATCGGATTCCTGCAGTTTAGCAATGGGAGAGGTTGTTCCCATGGCCGAGCGGGCCAACTCCTGTTCGGCGAGCACGATCTTCTGTTCCACGTTGTCCAGTTCACGTGGGTCCGGTGGGTTCACCATCTTGCGGAGGTCGGCTATGGTTCGGGATATATCCTCTGTTGCCGTAGTGATGGGGACGAGCCGGGTTTGGAAGAGGCTTTCTTGGTTACGGATCTGTTCCGCTTCGGTGACGGCTGCCGGAGCAGGTGACTGGATGACGATGGGGGCCGGCTGACCGGACAAGACCTGCGGGTTAAGCACGTCCTGTGCGAAAGCCGACACATGAATGCAGATAAGGGCCAACGAGATTAGTATGTATTTCCGAATGCGCATTGGAATCCCATCCTTACGCAGTGCCCGCACATATGTTGCGGGAAATTCGGTCCACCCACCGCCCCAGTCTAGTCGAGCGATGAGCATGCACCATTATATGTATGACATCGAAAGTATGTCAACGGCCCGTACTTCATGCACGGATCCCCTCCGCCGGAGGTGAACTTTGAGTATATTCGTCACACTCACCGATTCATCCTTCAATGCCGATGGACGAAAGTTACCAGCGACCGGTGATCAGTAACCAGCAGCAGCCGGATAAAGTCGTTTCCGGTTCTCGCTTGTCGTCTTGCCGCCATGCTTCGTCGAGCCGCTTGGCCATATCCGAGGTTGATATGACCTGCGCGTCTCTCCTAGCCTGACACCAATACATCTGCGCGAACTCACTGAGGGACTTTATCCGACGGCTGCAAGTGAGGTGCCGAATTGTTTGACACCCCCTCAGCAATTGACTAAAATGGAACGATAGCTTCCTGAAATGCGAAGAAATACCGCGTGTCGTGCGAATTCATCTGAAGATAAGCGAGCCAGTCAAGAGAAGGGGGCTTCTATGAAATCCTGCCGGTGGTCTTTGAGAAAAGCGAGATACGTCGTCTCTATGATGAAAAGTCCGATACATGGTTCTTTTCGGTTGTGGATATCATCCAGGCGCTGACGACAGAAGTAGAAGCTCTCCGACATCAGGCATTCAACTGAAAACTATGAGGCAAAGGAATAAAACCATGGACAACTTGGCCTTGTTTGAGGAGAAGCAAGTTCGCCGCGTTTGGAACGAGGTGGATGAGAAATGGTATTTTGCGGTTCAGGATGTGATAGAGATCCTCACTGGCAGCGCAGATGTCAAGCAGTATGTGAAGAAGCTGAAAAGCCGTGACCCCGAATTGAGTTCCAACTGGGGTACAATCTGTACCCTGGTTGAAATGACGGCGGCGGATGGCAAGACGCGGAGAATACAGTCTGCTAACATCGAAGGTTTGCTCCGTTTGATCCAAAGCGTCCCGTCACCCAGGGCTGAACCGTTCAAACGTTGGCTGGCCAAGGTGGGCTATGAGCGACTGCAAGAGATTGAGGACCCGGAGCTAGCCTCAAGGCGGATGAGGGAGATATACCGGCAGAAAGGCTATTCTGATGCGTGGATCGAGAGACGAATGCGCGGAATCGCAGTACGTGACGAGTTGACCAACGAATGGAAGGATCGCGGGGTCAAGGAGCAGATAGAATACTCCATACTCACCGCCGAGATCAGCAAAGCCACCTTCGGCATGACGCCTAGAGAATATCGCAACCACAAAGCGCTGACCCATCCGGGGGATAACCTCCGTGACCACATGACCGACTTGGAACTGATCTTCACGATGCTCGGAGAAGCCTCCACTACTGAGATCGCCCGCAATACCGACGCGCACGGATTTCCGAGAAACAAGCAGGCAGCTAAGGAAGGCGGTACAGTAGCAGGCAACGCACGCAAGGCTTTGGAAAAGAAGAGCGGACGAAAAGTCTCGACCAAGAAAAACTTCAAGGAGACACCGGAAAGCCAGCGGCGTCTGCAGGAGAAAGGCGTGGAATAGGCATGAGTGGAGCCACGATTAGTGTAGAGCGTCCGCCTTGTGCGAGTAGCCGATCTGTGATACTCTTTGCGCTGAAGCTGGAACTCCGGCGGCATGATGCGCCGTATCGAAGGATATGTGGATGAAAGGTTTGATACTCTGGGTGGGCTGGAACGTCTTCCTGTCCCTAATTCCCGTTGCGCTAGCGTATGCGGTGGCCGGACTTGCCGGTCCGTCGTTCAACAGCGTCAATCCGTTGCGCAAAACAATGGTCATTGTGGTGGGACTGACGTGGCTCGCGTTTCTGCCCAATGCCTGCTATCTTCTGACCGAGTGGAGGCACTTCCTGGACCAACTGGGCTATTCCAGCCTCACGTTCCGCTGGCACCAGGACAGCGGCGCAGCGCTTGAACTGATGGTCAACACGCTGTTCTACCTGTGCTACAGCGGAACCGGCATACTAACGTTCGCACTGGCGATCAGACCGGTTGCCCGCGTGTTCAGAGATGCCGGCGCAAAGCTATGGGTATGGGGAATACCTCTGTTCATGCTTAATTCACTGGCGGTGTATCTCGGCCTGGTGCTGCGATTCAACAGTTGGGAGATGCTAACCAAACCGGGCACTATATGGACGGCAACGGCATCCCTTGGGTCGCGTCCGGTTCTCACATCGTTCATTCTGGCGTTCGCTGTGTTCTTGTGGGTCGTCTACTGGATAATGGACATCTGGGTGGACGGTTTTGCGGTGCGATGGCGAAGCATCATGGAGAGAGAAAAGGCATGAGCAACAGCAAGGTCGAGGTCGCGGTATACTACTTCCCACAGTACCACCCCGATGCGCGGAATGACGTTTGGCACGGCAAGGGATGGACCGAGTGGGAGTTGATGAAGGTCGCGAAGCCCAGGTTTGAGGGGCATCGGCAGCCGGTGGTTCCGGCGTGGGGCTACTTCGATGAATCCGACCCGGCATGGACGGCGCAGGAGATTGACCTGGCGGCGGACCACGGCATCAGCGCGTTCATTTATGACTGGTACTGGTGGGAGGACGGGCCGTTCCTTCAGGACGGGCTGGAAAAGGGCTTCCTCGGAGCGATGAACAACCAGCGCATGAAGTTCGCACTGATGTGGGCGAACCATGATTGGATCAACATCCATCCATCGGGGCCGGTCTACCCGACCGATGTGCGCGGCCGAGGAGAGGTCTCGCGCGAGGCGTTCGTGCGGCTGACCGACCACGCGATTCGCGAGTACTTCTGCAAGCCCAACTACTGGAGGATTGACGGCAAGCCGTATTTCTCCATCTACGAGTCTGAGACCTTCATACGAGGTCTGGGTGGGGTAGATGCTGCTCGTGAGGCGCTGGAATACTTCCGCGAGAGGGTACGAAAAGCAGGACACCTCGGCCTGCACCTCAACGTAACGAGCAGAGGCTTCCCACTTCTGGCGGGTGAATCGGCAGTGGACCTTCCGCAGACCATCGATGCTCTCGGCCTGGACAGCGTGACCTCGTACACGTGGGTGCATCACTACAACATCCAGTTGGACGGGTTTCCGCACGGGAACTACAAGAACGCCGCCGCCGCCAACTACGCCATATGGGAAGAGCACCTGCAGAAGCTGGATGTGCCCTATCACCCGAATGTCTCTATGGGTTGGGACTCCAGCCCGCGGACGATTCAGTCGGATGTCTACGAAATGCGCAACTACCCCTGGTGTACCGTGCTGTCCGACAACACTCCCGATGCGTTTCACGAGGCGCTTGAGAAGGCGAAGTCGTTCGTGATGCGCCCGGAAGTGAAGCAAAAGATCATCACAATCAATGCCTGGAACGAGTGGACGGAGGGAAGCTATCTGCTGCCGGATACCGACTTCGGCACGGCTTATCTTGAAGCGATCAGGGAGACGTTTGGAAATCGTTGATGGAAGATGGTCCATGGTTTATGGGAGAAGGCAGATAACCACAGAGCCACAGAGGCCACGGAGAGAATGCCCGATGGGGATACCAGGAATGCAGGAGAAGGAAATATCCCTTCAATCTTCTATCTCAGATCTGACATTTGAGATCAGTTCTAGGTTTTCTGGGTTCCTAAGGCGTGCGGTTTTCTCTGTGTTCTCCGTGCCTCGGTGGTTTTCTGAGAGGCTGTTGATGGTTAGTCGGACGATGCTATTTATGACGGCATGCCTCATCTGTCTGGGTATGCTACCGGCGTTCTCGCAGGAGACGGTAACGGTTGACTTCCTGACAGACCAGGGACCTGCAACACACCGTGCGAGCGGGTTTCTGCACGCCATGTCCGCAACCGTACCATCCGCTGACCTCGTGAAACCGCTCAAGCCCCAGCTCTTCCGCATGGCGGCAGAGGACTGGCACAAGGACGAGCGCGGCGCATTTGCCAACTATCAGCGCGTGAAGGAAATGGGCGCGCGGATGCAGATCGTCGTCTCGGACAGCCACGGCTATGCGCTCTCGCGCTGGTGGCCCGGCGACGACGGTAACTGGAAGCCGTGGGAAGAGATCGTCGAGGGCATCGTGAGGCGGGTACAGGCAAACGCCATGGCCGTGGAGTACGACATCTGGAACGAGCCGAACGGCGGCTACTTCTGGCAGAAGGATCAGGGGCGGCTGTTCGAGACGTGGACGCACGGATACCGCAAGATCCGCGAACTCGACCCCAAAGCGATCATCGTCGGCCCAAGCATATCGAACTTCAACAAGGATTACCTTCAGGCGTTTCTGCTCTACGCCAAGCAGAACAACGTTGTCCCCGATCTGCTCTCCTGGCACGAGATGGGCGGCTACATGAATATCCCCGCGCACGTGGACTACATGAAGCAGTTCCTGGCGCAGAACGGAATCAGCATCAAGCGGTTCTGCATCAACGAATGGATCGGCCCGAAGCAGCAGACCATGCCCGGATTCGCTGTCCGGTTCTTTGCACAGGGGGAACGAGCGGGTATAGACGGCGCGTGCCATGCCTGCTGGGGAGATCAGACGCCTGGTGTCAGCAACTGCGAGAACACCACACTTGACGGTATCTTGACTGACAAGGACAGGCAGCCGCGCTCGACTTGGTGGGCTTACAAGGCCTATGCGGATGTGAACGGCAGACTCGTGAAGGTGACCCCCGCTAAAGAGGTAGACGGCTTGGCCGGGAGAGACCTGACCGCGAAGACGGCCCATATCGTGCTCGGTCGCGACGGCGGGACGGCGGGTGTCGTCATGCTTCGATGCGAGAATATGCGCGCGGTCGGATACCTGATGAAGAACGGCAAGGTGCATGTGAAGGCCGAGCGCATCCCGGACTCAGGCTGGTCGGCGCTGGCGAATCCAACGGTGGAAGTTGACAGAGACTACCTCGTAACACAGGGTGTTCTCAGCATTGAACTGCCGAATTTCGGCCCGAGTGACGCATACTCGATCTCGCTGAGCGCCCCGGTCGGCAAATAGAGCAGTTGCCACACGAAGGATAAACCGCACCACGCATCGAAAACGCAATCGTGGCCGCATTATTCACGAAGAGCGTGAATAATGCTCAGAAGGCCCCGGACTATTCGCTGCGTGAATAGTCCGGGCTAGGCAATGGAGTCCAATTATCTAATACGGTATTGACATACGGGAGGTTTGACTGTGGGTTTAGACAAGAATCTGGAAGTTTCGAGACGGACGTTTTTGACCGGCTCGCTCGCAGGGCTGGCGGCGGTGGGTGTACCGAGTTGGTTTGCAAAAGAAGCTGAGGCATCTGATCTGGACAAGCTTTCGTTTCAGAGCCGGAAGATCGGCGCGAACGACACGATTCAGGTCGGCGTGATCGGCCCGGGCGGAAGCAAGGGCGGATTCCGGCAGGGACTGAACGACACCCGCGCAATCGCCGGGCAGAAAGGCGTGAAGATCGTTGCGGCGTGCGATGTGGAAGCCCAGCATCTGAAAGAGGCGTGCGACACGTTTGGCCCGGACTGCAAGGGATACAAGGATTTCCGCGATCTGCTGGCGCGCAAGGACATTGACGCAGTGGTTATCGGCACGCCCGACCACTGGCACACATACATCGCCATCGCCGCCATGAAGTCCGGCAAGGACGTATACTGCGAGAAGCCGCTGACGCTCACCATAGGCGAGGGAAAGAAGATCGTCCAGGTGTGGAAAGAGACCAAGCGGGTTTTCCAGACCGGCAGCCAGCAGCGTTCAGACGCGCGGTTCCGCCTTGCCTGCGAACTGGTGCGGAATGGGCGCATCGGGCGGGTGACGAGAGTACAGGCCAATCTGCCCGGAGGCCCCGAGGGCGGTCCGTTCCCGGTGAAGCCGGTGCCGTCAGACTTCGACTGGGACATGTGGCTCGGCCCGGCATTCAAAACCGATTTCGTGCCTGAGCGCACGCATGGGAGCTTCCGCTACTGGCTGGAGTACTCCGGCGGCATGATGACCGACTGGGGCGCGCACCACAACGACATCGCGCAGTGGGGCCTCGGTATGGACCGCTCCGGCCCGCTGCGGATCGAGGCGTCCGGCAAAGGTCCGAACCCCGGTTACAACTGCTACAACACCTTCCCGGAGTTCGCTGTGGACTACACATACCCGGGCGGAATCATCCTTCATACCACCAATCAGGGCGAGAACGGCGTGCTCTTCACCGGCGACGAGGGCTGGATCTTCGTCAGCCGCGGACGCATCGGCGCCAGCGACCAGAAGTTGATTGACGAGCCGCTGCCCAAGGACGCGATCAAGCTCTATGAGTCGAACCACCACGCGCAGAACTTCGTTGACTGCATCCGCAGCCGTAAGCACCCGATCTGCGATGCGGAGATCGGGCACCGGTCGGTGAGCGTGTGTCACCTGGGCAACATCTCGCTCAGACTCGGCGGACGCAGACTGGACTGGGACCCGGTGAAAGAGGAGTTCGTGGGCGATGCTGAGGCGAATCAGTACATCAACCGCGGACGCCGCGCACCGTGGGGAATCTAGGTGATGGTGTCAGGTGTTTGGTGGTAGGTGTTAGTCGGAATGCCTGGGCCAGTAGTCGCAGGCTTCACGCCTGCGTACTAACCTAGTCCAAACGCACCTTGAAAGGTGCGGCTACAGAACCGTAATGAGTGGGGCCGGTCGTAAGATCGGCCCTTTTCTCTGTTGTAGGTAGCTCTCGGTTTGTAAAGCGAATCACGTCACGGTTGATGGTTAAGCAACGACTGTGATAGTATGTATCCGCTAGTGATTGCAGTGACAATCTCGGGGGACACCACCAATGCGAAAAGCAGCCGCAGTATTAGCCGTAGTGCTCGTTGTTGCGATTGTGATCGGCGGTAGTTATTGGGCGCAGGGTTTTGTGAACCAGGTGCTGAGTCGCTTCTGTCCACGTACGTCCACACTCGAGGATGTCAACGTCCAAATCCCAAAGGGATTCAATAAGCAGACTCTGGTTGTACTGAACTTCAGACCGCACGGCGATGCGAATGCAAACCTCTACGCTATTGGTTTCGCGCGCGCATTGGCGGACCGGCTGTACTGCGCGCCCACCGGCATTACTCAGCAGATGAACTCATCGGAGATCTGCTGCTCTCTCTGCGCTCGAAAGCTCGATCCCACAAAGCCCGTCTCCGATGATATCGCGCTGGCTATCGGCAAGGAGATGGCTGTAGCCTGGGTCATC
>JANYKG010000196.1 GCA_025358205.1 Armatimonadota bacterium | reverse complement strand
CGGTCGCGAGTGTTGAGCTTGTCCAAGGAGCGGTACACCGAGTTCAACGACAGTCATTTTGCCGAGATGCTCGTGAAACGCGAAGATATATGCGTATCCCGAGAGACGGTACGAAAGATTCGGCGCGAGGACGGTATCAAGCCGAAGACAAAGCGCAGGGCTGGAAAGCATCACAAAAGAAGACCGAGGAAAGTGAGCGAGGGTCTGATGATGCTCTGGGACGGCAGCCCTCACCGATGGTTTGGTCCGAATGCGGAACCTTGCTGCGCGATGGCGGCCATAGATGACGCCACAGGCAAGATTGTGGGGCTGTTCTTTACGGAGGCGGAATGCTCTTGGGCGTATCTCGAACTGCTGCGTCGTGTCGTCACGAGCCGAGGCATCCCGGCGAGCGTCTACCAAGACCGTCACTCATCGCTCAAGCGCAATGACGACTTCTGGAGTATAGATGAGGAGTTGGCCGGTCGTCAGGATCCGACCCAAGTCGGCGCGGCGCTCTGTGCTCTGGGTATCGAGGCCATCTTCGCCAGAACACCACAAGCCAAAGGCCGAGTGGAGAGACTCTTCAAGACACTCCAGGACAGGTTGTGCGCGATGCTGAGCCTGGAGGGTATCAAGGACATCGCCGGAGCCAACGAATACGCTCCAATCTTTATAGACGAGTTTAATGAGAAGTTCTCGGTGGCGCCGCAAGACACGCAAAGCGCATGGCGCAAGGTCCGACGCGGCTTGGATCTGGAGCGCGTTCTTTCTCTTGAGTATGAGGCCACCGTGGGCAAGTAAGAGTTCACTCTTGCTGAGTACTACTTACATGTATGAAGTTGCGACCGGTGATTGTGCCTGGACTATCATGTCGGCGCATGCTTGTATTAGATTCTTACCTTGAAGTGTCCAGGTTCCGAAGACGCTCATCAGTGCGGTGCGAGTCTTGGATCCATTTGCTGAACGTGTGCCGCCGCTTATCTTTCTAGCGATGACGGAGGGTCTTATGGCCCTTTCAGCTGCATTGTTGCCGGAGGGGCATCCATAGTACTGGACGAATGTGAAAAGCTCTCCCAGATGCCTATCAATCCTCTTGGCAAGCGTGTTTTGTGGCGCATCCTTGTCCTTTAGATATGGCTGGGCAACCGAGAGTATTCTTGACTCCAATTCTCCCCGCAGGCGCACGCGCACATCCTCAGCAAAGCCGCGCCGTGCTATCTTCTTGGCACGCCGGTAGAGTGCTATTACCGACTCCACCCACAGTCGCACACCCTCATTGTCCGGATAAGCCTCCACGAGCTTGTCCAAATCACGCAGGAAGTGAGGCCAGCATCGCTGAATCGGACCACTATACCAGTTGTAGCCCCCGTAGAAGTCGCAGAGCATCACTCCAGAAAAGCATGCCCCAAACAGCCTCTCTGCTACCCTGCCTGCGCGAAAGCGATCGAAGTGAAAATATCTCAACTCCGGTGTGGACAAACTCCACAAGTAACCATTGATGCCGTCTTCACGCCATCCTGTCTCATCACCATGAGCATAAGGGCTGCCGCGAATCTTCCTCAGTATCGACTCCAGCGTCCCCCGAGCGAGTCCCGCCACCCTGTGAAGCAACTCGGTAATCTCACCCAGAGATATGTGAAGCCCATACAAGCCATCGAGCAGCTTCTGTATAGCCCGCAGGGGCATCCTCTTGGCAACCGCGAGCGTAGCAATGAGGCTCGTCAGCCTTACTCCCATTCTGGCCTTACCGATCACGCCGTCTTTAGCACAGAGAGTCGGAATATACTCCTTCTCGCAGACTCCGCACCTGCGGGCTATTAGGAGGTGGTCGATGATCTCAACGGGAGTCTCTGGAATCTCTATCACCTGACGCCTGGAATGTATCCATCCACCAGAAAGCTTCCTGCCGCAGTCGGGGCAGTTATCAAGAGCATGGCGGACCTCACGGGTCGGGATTTCACGCTTCCTGGTAAATGCCTGTCCACGCTTCTTACGGCCTTCCCGCTCAGCAGCGCGACGCTCTTGCCGGTTCGGCTTCACCCACTCGGGAGTAGATGGCTTCTCGCCCCCTCCCATCCCCAGACGAGCACGAAGCTCAGCGTTCTCCCTCTCAAGAACCGCAACACGCTCACGCAACTCCAGGATGATCGATATCAGTTCTTCACGAGTCAGTTCGTCCACACATGATACTTAGACAAACCCTAAAATTGTACCTCCATACTATTTGTGAACATGCAAACTATTTTTCGGAATCGGCTGATCCTCACGAAGACTGAACTCTTACCTTCTTTCCCATTCTCTCCTCCTCAATATCCCAGCTTCATAATGAAGCAGAGCGCGTAGTATGGCGGGCGGTTCTCGTGGGGTTGACCGCCGCCGGTGTTGCGCATGTAGCCCCAGTTCTCAAAAGGAGACACCGGATTTTTGCCCACAACCCATGCACCGACACCGCCTGCAACCTCCTGAAGCTTACAGTCGTGTCGTGCGACGGCATCTCGGCGACCGTCAAAACATGAGTCGCCTCACCCCCTGTCGCGCCGACCTCATACCCCGCGCCCGC
>JANYKG010000152.1 GCA_025358205.1 Armatimonadota bacterium | reverse complement strand
GCGCGAAGCCCGAAACCCTGGCTGGTGTCGAAGGTGGCGGCTTTCAGCCGGCCGTCGTCGAAGCTGAACGATTCGGTCTGGTTGTATTCCAAGTAATGTGAGAAGATCGGCGGCCTGCTGTACCAGCGGATCAGAGTCCGCAAGCAGGCTGACATCACGACCTACTAGGCTTAGTTGAACGAAGACAGGAGCCGGTGTTCCAGAAGAGGAGCGCCGGCTCTTTTGTCGTACATGGGTGTGGGAGGCGAAGATGAAAATCGGGGTTATCAGCGACACTCACGGCGTAGTGACGGCATGGCAGAAGGCAATGGAGATATTCTCCGGCGCTGACATGATCCTGCACGCGGGCGATGTACTGTACCATCCGCCCAGACTCGGCATCACCGGCGGATATGATCTGCCCGAGCTTGTTCAGCTCATGAATGCCTGTGCGATTCCGATCATCATCGCCAGAGGAAACTGCGACGCTGAAGTGTATGAAGAGCTGTTTGACATGCCGGTGATGTCACCCTATGCCACCGTCGAATTGGACGGCCTGCGGGTCTTGGTCACGCATGGGCATACGCTCGGAGAAAATGATATCGAGCGGCTGTCGGCAAAGTATCACGCGGATGTGTTCGTCACCGGCCACACGCACATCCCCATCGTTCAGCGGATCGGCGAAACCATCCACCTCAATCCCGGCAGCCCGTCACATCCGAAGCTGGAGGTTGAGGGCGTTCCTATGCCAACAGTCGGACTCATTACGGATGAAAAGGTGCAGGTGGTGGCGCTGGAGACGGGAGCGGAGATCATGGCATTGAGCCGCTAGACAGGCAGACTAGGGTTCTCCCGCCCATTCATTGAACGGGACGTACCGCTTGATCAGAGTGATGAGAATGGCGTTCTGCCAGACCTGCAGGGAGATATCGTCCACCAATCCATCGGCCAGCAGTTCATCAGTCCTCGCATGGCTGCCTTCATTTGCCCCAGGAATGACCCCGGGCTTAGTCATATCCTTGATCGTAACGCGGAACATGTCAGACTCAGAAGCGAATGTCACGCCGACGCGGTCAGCATCACAGCCACCCGAATGGTTCCTTTCAGCAGATGAGTGAATATCCACGTGGAAGCGCGACATAATGCGGTTATCTCCGGCATCGTGAGAGGCGTCCGAACTGCCATGTCAACGAGATGCTCGGCAACAGCGTCACACTGAGACGGCAGTGCAGCGTATTCCTTGGAAACGCTCGTGAAGCGGTAGAATGCGGACAAGAACTGACGAGGCTGCACGTATTCCGGATTGATGCGTATGCTTCGAGCATTTGCGATGAGTGGGTGTACGCTTCTGGCTTGGGTAAGTGTGCTCCTTCCGGTCGCCTCAGCATCGTAAGCGCAGACTGCCAGGCTCGCCGGAAGAGAGTAGTTCATCCGCGCCTCGAATTCCATGAGCTTCAGCCGGGCGATGCGACTTGATGACAACAGAGTGCCGCCGTCGGAGAAGAGCCTGATCTTGCGGAAATCGGGGCAATGTGGCACGATCTTGTCACGCCACAAGTTCTCGAGCGCAACCACGTCCAGTATCCCGCCTGCGAGAAACGACTCCTCCGGAGCCTCCATGGCATAGAACGGCTTGCCGGTTTCCGCCATGGTCGAGCAACGCTCGGCAACCCTGGCTTCTATCTCGTCGAGGTAAGGTCGTTCGACCAGGCAGACAGGAAACTCGCCGTGCGAAACCCCGGCAGTAAGATAGTCCACGACGCTTCTTATGTAGTTCTCGTCCCGATGTCTATATGTGTACAGAATGTGGCTGCCAACCCAAATAACGCCGGGAAGGAACCCTATTGGCGTTGTATGAATCTCAACCATCAGCTATCCGTCTCCATGACACCCGCAGGGCAATACTGCACAGCGCCGGCTCTGTATCCATAGAATGGGCCATTCCACGTTGCACCTGGTCTGCCCACGATAATGACCCGTTAGTCTGTCCTGGCTGCAGCAAGCGGGTCTGTGTATGCCTTGACCATCGTAACAACGATGGTATCCGGCCAAACCTCGATCCGTAGATCGTCCGCCAACCCCTCGGAGAGAATTCTACCGTTTTCGATGAACTGCCGGTAGTCAGGGCGTTCATTCTGAATGCCGGGCGCATGATAATGAACGGCAACAATCATCTTGTCCGACTCTGTGCTGTAGCTCACTTGAAAACGCCGGCCCAGCACCGGAGCCGCAACGCCGTGATACGAAAACCCGCCAACTGAATGGACAAGCAACAGACCCAGCGCTGTGCGAAAACTGGATATCTCGACCGCGGAGAGTGGTGTTCGCGCGGCGATCTCCTCGAAATCGCTTATCACGGACCATTCACTGGTCGGCGCCGTAGGATATTCCTTTGTGACACGCTGATAGCGGTAAAAGCTCGACAAAAACCTCTTAGGATCCATATGGGTACGGTTGCGCCTCAGACCTTTGTCGGTCGCAATGAGCGGGTGTATGCGCCTGACCTCGGTTAGGAAGCTCTTCAGCGGGGCGGATGCCTCATACGTGCTCAGAGCCACCGTGAATGCCATATCCGACGGCCAAAGCGCCTCATATTCAAGCAACTTCATCCGCGTGACCTTGCTGACCGATGCGTCCAAGCTATCGCTGACTATCCTGAGTCCCATTCCCCGACTGTCCGCTTCGGACAGAAGCCGCCTGCAGTATCTGGCGGTGCTTTCGGCGCAGAAGAGACCGTCGTGCAGGAAAACACTCTTCGTATCCGACAGGAAGACTTGCGTAGTCGGGTCGCTCGGGTCCATACCGACACCGCGGGCGACCAAGGAACGCTCGATTTCACTGCAAGTCGAGGCATCCATGGCACAACCAACCATCTCCCCGGCACTGACGCCCGCCGTGATGAAACCAACTACATTCCGTATGAAAGCCTCATCTTTTCTGGCGTATTCATACATTATGTGGCTGCCTTTCTCAACGTCCGTGTCGAGAAAGCCGAATGGTGTTGTGTCGCGTATGTCCATCTACAGATGATCCCCAGCCCGCATTTTCGCGATACGCCGGTCATTGTAGCACTTTACTTGAATCTTTTCAAGTCATTATCACTGTAATACTCATATTGGCACACTGCGGATGGATACGAGCGGACTTAACCGATTGCCCGACAATACCGGCAATGCCACTAGTATAACGAAGAGCCGAGGCGCCATACCCCGGCTCTTGTCCTGTTTTTATTAGCTTGATGCGAGGGTATCTAGCCCATCGCGCGGATGATGGCGTCTGCCATCTCCTGGGTGCCCACAGCGGTGGGATCATCCCTGTGCGGCTTCATATCGTACGTTACATCCTTGCCCTCAGCGATGACGGCTGACACGGCGGCTTCCAGCCTGGTGGCCGCGTCAGTCTCGCCGATGTGCTTCAGCATCAGCATACCGGAGAGGATGAGCGCGGTGGGGTTCACCACGTTCAGACCTTTGTACTTCGGTGCACTGCCGTGGGTCGGCTCGAAGAGCGCAGCATCGTCGCCGATGTTTGCGCCGGGAGCCACACCCAGGCCGCCGACCAGACCCGCGCATAGATCAGACAGAATATCGCCGTACAGATTTGGCAGTACCAGCACGTCGTACAGCTCGGGTTTCTGCACAAGCTGCATGCACATGTTGTCCACCAGCCGCTCTTCATATTCCACTCGGCCTTCGTAGTCCTTGGCAACTTCCTGAGCCACGTGATAGAACAGCCCGTCGGTGAACTTCATGATGTTCGCTTTGGCGACGGCTGTGACTTTCTTGCGACCGTTTTTGACGGCATACTCGAAGGCGTACTTCACGATTTGGCGAGTGCCGGTAACTGAGATCGGCTTGATGGAAATGGCCGAGTCCTGGCGGATTTTACCCTCTGCCATGTCTATGATGTGCTTTGCCTCGTCGCTGCCCAGATCGTACTCCACGCCCGCATACAGGTCCTCGGTGTTCTCTCTCACAATCACCAGATCCACATCCTGGTACTTGGAGCGAATGCCCGGATAGTACTTGCATGGGCGAAGACAAGCGTACAGATTCAGTTCCTTTCTGAGCGCCACATTTACTGAGCGAAAGCCCTTGCCGATGGGCGTGGTGATGGGGCCTTTCAGCGCGACCTTGTTTCGACGGATGCTCTCCAGTACATGCTCAGGCAGCGGCGTGCCGTACTTGTCCATAACGTCCACGCCGGCATCATGAACCTCCCAGTCAATCTTCACACCGGTCGCCTCAATCACGCGCTTCGCGGCTGCGGTCTGTTCCGGCCCCACCCCGTCCCCGGGGATCAGTGTAATAGTGTATGCCAATGCGGTTCTCCTCTCCCTCTCAGTCGTCCTCGTACTCTTACTCCTACTCTTACTCTTGCTCTGAGTTCTTCTTTGCATAGTTGAGCATCCCACCAGCAAGAATGATGTCCATCTGTCGGGCAGACAAATCGTGTCGCACCTCGAACTTCGATGGCCTCGTCTTGTTCTCAACTAAGACCGTCGGCAACTCCTTCAAGCTCGACCGAACGCCGATCATCCGAAGCTCATCACCCTGATTCACTCGCTCATAGTCTTTCGGGTCCGCAAACGTAAGCGGCAGAATCCCAAAGTTCACCAGATTCGCCCTGTGTATGCGCGCAAAGGATTTTGTGATGACCGCTTTCACACCCAGGTACATCGGCGCCAGCGCGGCGTGCTCCCGGCTGGAACCCTGACCATAGTTTTCACCACCAACTATAAATCCACCACCGGCGGACTTCGCTCGCTCGGCAAACGTGGGGTCAATCGGCGCAAACACATACTGCGAAATGGCAGGGATGTTTGACCTCAGCGGCAGAATTTTCGAGCCTGCGGGCATGATATCGTCTGTAGTTATATTGTCGCCCGTCTTCAGCAGTATCGTTCCTGACAGTTCATCGGCCAGTTCGCTTGCGATTGGCAACGGCTTGATGTTCGGCCCGCGAACGACTTCCACCTCGCCCGGAGAGTCCGACGGCAGGATAACCATGCCGTCGTCAACCAGGAACGCATTCGGCACGCTCACCTCAACCGGCTGACCGAGTGAGCGTGGATCGGTAATCCGCCCGGTGAGCATAGCAGCAGCGGCGACCTCAGGCGATGCAAGGTATATGCCTGCGCTGGGTGTGCCGCTTCGTCCCTCGAAATTGCGGTTGAAGGTTCGCACACTGACGCCCGATGAGCACGGCGACTGACCCATGCCTATGCACGGGCCGCACGTAGCCTCCAGAATCCTCACGCCTGATGCTATCAGATCAGATAGAGCGCCGTTCCGCGAGATCATCTCAAACACCTGACGCGACCCCGGCGATACGCCTGCGCTCACCGAGGGATGGACCTTCTTGCCCCTCAGCACACCCGCCAGCGTCATCAGATCGCGGTAGGAGGAGTTGGTGCAACTGCCCACCAGCACCTGATCCACCTTCATACCGGCTATTTCCGTAACCTTCACCACCCGATCCGGCTGATGCGGTTGGGCGATCATCGGCTCAAGCGACGATAGGTCAATTTCAATGGTTTCATCATACTCGGCATCGGCGTCCGCTTCCAGCCTCACCCATGCGTCTTCTCGTCCTTCGGCTTTCAGGAACTCCCTGGTCAGGTCGTCGCTGGGGAAGACGGATGTGGTAGCCCCAAGCTCGGCGCCCATGTTCGTGATGGTCGCTCGGTCCGGCACGCTGAGTGTCTTCACGCCCTCGCCGCCGTACTCCATGATCTTGCCCACGCCTCCCTTCACGCTGATTCGCCGAAGCAGCTCAAGTATGACATCCTTGGCGGAGACCCACGGTCCGAGCTTGCCGGTAAGCTTCACAAGCACGATCTTCGGCATGGACATATAGAACGGTCCGCCTGCCATAGCCACCGCCACGTCCAAGCCGCCCGCGCCGATTGCTAGCATGCCTATCCCACCGCCGGTAGGTGTGTGGCTGTCCGAACCGAGCAGAGTCTGACCGGGAACGCCAAACCGCTCCAGGTGTACCTGATGGCAGATGCCGTTCCCGGGTCTGGAGAACCGAATACCGTGCTTGGCGGCGATGCTCTGCAGGAAACGGTGGTCGTCTGCGTTTTCGTATCCGGTCTGCAAAGTATTGTGGTCTACATAGCTGACCGAGAGCTTCGTCCGTACTTGAGGAACGCCCATCGCCTCGAACTGGAGGTAGGCCATGGTACCGGTAGCGTCCTGGGTAAGTGTCTGATCTATGGTGATGGCTACCTCTGTGCCGGGATTCATCTCCCCGGATACCAGATGGCCGCCTATGATCTTCTGTGCAACGTTCACGTGTACCTCCTAGTCTCAACTGGTTTGGCCGCTCGCCAGAATCCGGATTGAACCTTCGGAAAAGGCCATCGGTCGATGCCGGACGTCCCTCTGGGGATGGTCTGCAGTGGGCGAATCATGAATCGCGCGTGCATGTCTATGTGGCATAATGCTCGAGCCAGAGCCGCGCCACGGATTTTTCCTCATCATCACTCAACCGATGTATTATGGGGGACATATCAGCCTCAGCAAGTTTCAACAGACACTTCGCAATCTGGCAAAACAGAAGATCAGACATAGGAACGGGGAGACTTCGTGACCTGAAGTTCACGGGAAAACCATGGGCTGCAAGACGAATGGCCTTGCCCCACGGCATGGCATATTCGCTGATATGATCGCTAAGCTGATGGACTCCCAGCGCGACCGACTCAATTTGATCGATCGGGAATTCTATGCACTTTGAGCTGGCACTCGCGAGCATCACTGCATCCCTCATCAGCAAGAGATCATCAAAACTCATCGACCGAGAGCCACAAGCACCTACTATGACGTCCGACTCAGCTAGGATCCCCGCGCGCCTTGGTAGAGCAAAGCCCTGCATCTTGGCATCAATTGCCCTTATGGGGTCTGCGTCATAGATAGAAACGGTCGCTCCTCTAGACAACAGCCCTACGGCTACTGAGCTGCCTATGTCACCAAATCCCAGTACGCCAACAGCCGAGTTGTGGAGTCCACATCCTGTCTCCAGCACATCGCTCTCAACTGCTCGAGCAACCGCCAGCCCAACATGCCTCGCTTCAATTACCTTCAAGCGAGCATCCGCTATCGATAAGATAGGGATTGGCAGGCTGTCAATGTCTTGATAGTTCCACAAACCTCGCTTTGTCTCCTCGACGATGCCTCTGCACGCCCCCTGCAGAGCATCAGGGTTGTGACGTATGTAGTGTGCGCAATACCCGCCCACTTCTTGAATGAGCAATCTGGCAGAGGTACGTAGATCATTTGCGCTGAGCTCAGAAGTGAGCGCCTGATCAACCGTGGCTTCAAGGTCTCTGAACGCGGGGACAATTACCTCAATACCGTACTCCTGAATACGCCTAACAGGTTCCGAATCGCTGGAATACTCGATTCCGATGACTTTCGTGATTGTGAAACCGTGGTCAAGCAGTATGCCAATGAACTCCGCCGTGTCATCACGCAGATGTTGTACGACCAGGAGCCTGACGCTTGACGTGTCAAAGCCAGATCCGCAGGCATTATGAATGAGTTGTCTTGTTGCAGGTAACATGTACTGGTTGACCCTATGTGCCGAAAATCGACATCCAATCAATACCGGTGCCTGGTTTTCCCATGGTAACCTCCCCGTCAATCACAACGTCACGTTTGAACAGGTGAAATTCATCACAGGGCAGTAAGTGGTACTCACCGCCTTCTTCATATCCGGCAAGTACCACATAGTAGGTTACCTGACCCAGCAATTCGCGGATCCGTTGCACGTGGCATGACTCTATGCCGGATATCTCAGCATTGTAGGATGCGCGTGGTGCCAACACGTCAATCTTCATTGAATATGTACCAGCAGCTTCTCCAGAAAACGAAACACGCATTGACTTGTTCCCAGAGGCGGTAATGTACTCATGCAAAACAGCATATACTTCCCTTGCCTGATGCTCCGTAGCATAGCACAGACAAATCCCGGGAATCTCCTCGTCACCGATCACAATTCCTGCATAGCGAAATGAAACAGAGTTGCCATCCATCAGTAGTTCTCCTTTCGGTACAACAGCGGAACGCCCGGGTGTCTGCCGCACAGAGGTCTTTGCCCATGGCACCTTCCAGATCAGATACACACTAAAACCTTGTACGACGAGGAGCATTGCCATAAGAGGAACCAGAAGGCCCATTCTTTGGAATGAATGTGACATCCGCTTGCCCTTCCATTCGTGGGGAAGAACTGAATCGTGTGCGTAGAGATCGCGATCACGGAAGCCCAGGATGTCCTCTATGTGTCCCCGGATATTCCTCTGCACAGTCAGATATCGATGGGTCATCTCGAGATAGAAGACGCCTAGAATGGCGGCCGCTACCTGAACAATCGATAGCACTACTCTAACACCGAATGAAAGCAATGGCTTGGCCGACTGGCTGAGCAGCAGAACAATGAGTCCAGCACCAAGAGACACGAAGTAGTAGGTGATCTTCCACTGATAATCACGCAGGTGATGGATTTCGCCCCATACCTCAGTGTATAGCGCTAACAGCGCATCTCCATTTGCATGGCTAGAACCAGGCGGTTGGACCACCTCGGTAATGCTTGGCGCAGTGCGTTCAGTGAGTTCCATGACAGCCTGAACCAGTGCCCTCATGATGCTCAACAAAGACTTCAACAACTCTTGATCACACACCTTAGTGAGGAAAGCGCTTCGTCCAACATGCCGTCGTCATTCTGAACCACGTAGTCGTAGAAACCCCGATAGGCGTCTACGGTCCTTGCGTTATCCAGGCGCTCCTCAACCTGCGCAGATGTGTGGAAACCTCGTGCGAGCAGGCGCTTACGTATAGTCTCCAGTGGGGCATCTATTAGTATGGTAACAGCTTCAGGAAACATCTGCTTGACGTGGCGAACGTTACCCAGATCCATTATCCCCAAAGCATCTCTGCCATCAATCAGCGGAGAAATGGCTTGCTGCCACGGCAGACCATAGCTCATGCCGAACTGGAAGTGTCGGTATTCTATGAAGGCACCCGATGACGCCATCCTGTCGAATGCCTGGCAAGTTACGAACGTGTACTCTGCCTCAGTCTCCTCTGTCTTTCGAGGCTCTCTGGTAGAATATCGGGGCACAAAAACTAAGGGTGGATCGCCATCCGCCAAGAGTCTGTGAGCGATGGTTGTCTTACCAGAGCCACTGACCCCGTCCAACAGGAAGAGCCGACCAGGCGTTTCTGCCCTGCGCAACTTGTCTCGCCAGTCAACAGCATGGGCATTCATGGCAACCAGGTCCGCATAGGACCACGGCAAAATATCTACTTGCGAGAGCCCAAACCGTTCTTCGAGTGTTCGCGCATAGACTAGAGCTTCCTCAGCATTCGCCATGTCTTCCGTCATGACCTCGATCTCAATGAATGTTCCCAACTCATCTACTTGATCCAGATTAATCAGCGCTGCACCCAGCTGGTAAGTGTCGCGCTCCTTATGGACGACAGCACGAACTCCTAGGGCCCTGGAAAGGAGCGCGAGCAAATCACTTGGATCGTCTTGAAGAGGCGTGAGCTGGAACGAACTCTCGCGAGCAGTGCATGCATCCGCGCGCACGTAGTAGATCAGACAACTCCCATGACGATCGCTCTGCCGAAGCTTCAGTCGCCCTGAAGGAACCTGGAAGTAAGTATCCACCTGCTCTTGATGGCGGATGAGTTGCGCGCCCAAGGACAAACACTCTTGACGCGCGATCTCCAAGCACGTGCAGTGAGCCTTTAGCTCTATATTTTTCCTCATAGCACCAACAACTCCCAAAACATCCACACATCGGGTTGCGCATGGCATTCAATCACCTGCTTACTCCCAGTTGCGATTAGCACATGCGTCGCAGGATGGGAGACAATCTGGCAACCCCAAGGTGCCTTGGGGCGATCAAGTGATGCGAGTCTCAACGTCAACCGAAAACCATGCCACTGACCTTCATTGTACTATTTTGCGCCCTCTTCGGGCAAACGGGCTTCACTATACCCGTTCGAGCCGAGCAGCGAGTCTACGGCTGCACGGTCATGATGTTAGCACACTCGTCAGGATAAGCCGCCAGGAAGCGCAGCTCGATCTCATGCAGCGGCTTGCTGGTGTGCAGGTCGGCATACTGAACCAAGTCCAGAATCCTCTGCGCCCTCTCATGACTCTCGAACGTAATGCCGAGGTCGTTGTACACCTTCAGGAAACCCTTGATGCCGCCGTACGCACCGGTTGTGATGATGCGACCGGTGTGCGTGATCTCGTCTTCGCCGCGACCCAGGTCTTCATAGTCGTACAGCTCGTAGTTCCTGCGATCCTTCAGCGCGCCGTCCGCGTGGATGCCGGACTCATGCGCAAAGGCGTTCGACCCCGTACCCGGCTGGTTCAGGGGCAGAGGAATATCGAACACGTACGATGCGTACTTGGCCAAGCGATATGCCTTCGTCAAGTCCACACGCTCGTCCAGCATGTGCAGGTCCTTGAAACCGCTTGAGTGCCTGAGCGCCAGGATGCACGAAACCAGGTCAGCGTTGCCGGCGCGCTCGCCGACTCCATTGATGCAGGTGTTGATATATGCGTCCACACCGGCCTCAAGCGCACCGCGCGCGCCTTCGATGGAGTTAGCCACTGCAAGGCCCAGGTCGTTGTGACAGTGAAGCTCGATGGGCAACTGCACTTCCTTGGCCAGGAAGTTGATGCGGCGGTAGATGGTAACCGGATCGTCATAGCCCAGGGTATCGCAGTATCGGATACTGTCTGCGCCGACCGCCTTCGCCGCCATCGCAAACCTGACCAGGTAGTCAAGCTCCGTTCTCGACGCGTCCTCGGCGTTCACTCCCACCACCTTTACGCCGTTCTGCTTGGCATAGGTGACGGCATCTTCCATCTCGGCGATTATGCTCTCGCGGTCCAACTTGCCGCGGAACTTATTGACTATCATCTGATCTGAGGTGGAGATGGACAGGTTGAGCATCTTCACCTTCGTGAGTTCCAGGCTCTTCTTCACGTCGCCCACCACGCCGCGACACCAGCCGACCAGACGCAGAGGCTGCAGAATGCCCTTCTCCCACATCTCCAGATTGGTGTTCAGATAGTGCGCTTCGTGCGGGACGAACGGGAAGCCGAACTCGCTCTGGAATATCCCCATCTCGTTCAGCAGTACGTTGAAAAGAGTCTTCTGGAGTTTCGACGCGCCTATTCGGGAAGTCTGCACCCCGTCTCTGTTTGTAACGTCAACAATGTAAACCTTGGGCATGGAAAGGCTCCTCTCGCGAAATACACCCCTGCACGGCGCTGGGGTGGTTGTCACCTCAAGTCCTGATCTCAAACAGTAGAAATACCAGCTTGACAAAAGGCACTATTGGGTATACACTTAAACAAGAAAGTCCGAGGATTCTTACGAATACTTGGACAGACACCGAACACGGAAGATGGATTACCATCATCCGCACGTCAGTATATTATGAACGCGAGTTCGGTGTCAAGAGAATCGGTGCATATTCAAGCTCATTTGGCCTTCAATAGAGAGTAGTCGTCCGGCTAAATTACCAGTTCTGCAAAAACCTTTGGCTATATTGAGCGAATGGCACGATTCTTGCATGTAGGTATTGTGACTTCGAGTATGCGGAAATCGGGGTCACAGTGAAGACGGCACAATGATCTGCCTGTGCAGTGTCTTAAATATTTATGGAGGTGACTGCTTTGAAGAAAGTTTTGGGAATCGTGTTTCTGTTAGTAGTTCTCGTGTCAGCAATGGCATATGCAGCTGAGCCAGCGGATCAGCCTGCGTGGACAGTTTCGTTCACTGCCGATAATGGCGCCGTAAGCTTGGGCTTGGCGGCCGCACAGTTTGGAACGAAGACCGGGACGGTTGTTAAGGACGGTAAGGATAACTTCGACGGCAATGGTATGGCATTTACCTCTGCTGCCGGCGCACGATTCGTTGCGTTCAGGGTGAGTGATTCCACACTTGCACTGAACAAGGACTACAAGACAACCCTGAGTCCGATGAACTCTGTCTACCCGGGTGGACAGAAGATCTGGAGCATGTATGTTGGAGCGCAGGCGGGTGACGCTGGGGTTACTCCCGGTATCATCAAGCTCTACACAACAGTAACCACCACGTGGCCAACACAGTTGCCGAACGCTGTTGGGACGATGGTTCCCGTCACGTACACCCTGAAAATGTTGAACAACCAGGGTCTCACAGATCCTCTGTACGCAAATGGCACTACGTGGACTATTACGAACCCGGCAACATTCTCCCTGGAACTGCCGTTCAGGCAGTTGCAGGCAAACACGGTTGCTAATGTGTGGTCTGATGCTTATCAGATGGAACTCGTTCAGTCCGCCGTTCCTGAGCCGTCCAGTTTGATGGCCATGGGCGCAGGTCTGATGGGCCTGATTGGCTTCGCGGCCCGCAGACGCAGAAGCTAAGACTATCCGCAAGTCCAAACTTCCGAGAGAGCCAGGTTCACAGGAGCCTGGCTCTCTTTCTGTGTATCGTGCATAGGCGCAGAAAAAAGGAGCGAACTTGCTGGTCCGCTCCCTTGATGGTTTCTTTCAGTTATGCGCGACAGTCCTGGCGCAGATTATGCATGTCCAGCATGATCCGCGGCCTTCTGAGCATTATTCAGGCTTTTCATGAACAATGCGGCCTAGCTTTCGTCGCCCTCTACCTGTCCGACCTTCAGATCCAGATCCGATCTCTGCTCGATCCTCTCCACGTTGCCGTCTCTGATCCAAACTATACGGTCCGAAATATCAAGCATCTTGAGGTCATGGGTGGCTGATATGATGGTCACGCCCTGCTCCACGTTCAGCTTCTTCAGCAGCAGGATGATCTCCTTGCCGGTCTTCAGGTCAAGGTTGCCCGTAGGTTCGTCCGCCAGTATGATAGCCGGGTTATTGGCAAGCGATCTGGCGCAGGCGACTCTCTGCTGCTGGCCGCCGGATAGCTCGGACGGCTTGTGGTGCAGCCGCTCGCCCAGGCCCACCAACTCCAGCAGTTCCACGCCGCGGTCTATGCACTCATCTGTCGAGGTTCCTGCAAAGATCATGGGCAGTGTAACGTTCTCCAGCGCGGTCATAACCGGTATCAGGTTGAACGACTGGAAGATGTACCCAATTGTGCGGCACCGCAGATAGGCAAGCTCCTGCGCGTCAAGCTGGGCCATGTCTACATCATTGATGAAGACCGATCCTGACGACGGCTTGTCCAGTCCGCCGATCATATTGAACAGGGTGGACTTGCCGGAGCCTGATGGCCCCATAATGGAGATGTACTCGCCTCGGTAGATGTCCAGATTCACGCCGTCAAGCGCGCGCAACGACTGGTCACCCATTGTAAACTCTTTGCAGACATTCTTGGTTCGGACTACATATTCATTCGCTGCCATGTCTCACTCCATTTAGCCTGCATTATGCGGAATACGCACAATGCGGGGCTTTCTGTGCATTATTCAGGCTAGATTTCGGTTCTAATAGCCATTGCGGGCGGCATCTTGGCAGCGCGCATGGCAGGCGGTATTGTGGCTATTATGGTAAGCACGCACCCTATTACCATAGACTTCAGCAGCACGAGCATCGCCGGACCAACGCCTACCGCAGCAACCGTCTTCCACCCGTGACCCGCCCACGCTATGAGCATGATGCTGAAGAAACCTACCACCCAACCCATGAACGAGGCTATGATACCCAGCAGGCCGGACTCCAGGAGGAACAACTCCACTACAAAACTGTCCAGTGCGCCCAGACACTTCATGGTGCCGATCTCCTTGAAACGCTCAGTCACCGACATGAGCATGGAGTTCGTGATACCGACCGTGCAAACTAAAAGCGACATGATGACCAGCCAGAGCTGGCGATTCTTGGCGGCCTGAATAGCGGCAGAGTCGCCGATCCCCGGTAGATGCTGTTCAACCAGCGAAGTGGCCAGTACAGACACCAGAAACGCAATACCAAGGAAGATGCCGGCGCCGGTAATCATAGAGCGCCAAAACCTGATCTTAATGCTGTTCAGGCTGATCTCAAACGCCTTGCTCAACGGAAGTTTCGCCTGTCTTCCGATTATTCTCTCGCCCGTTTGTTCTTTCATTTCTTCCGACGGCCTCCTAGTTGAAAACCGATCAATCTTCTGTCACCCAGCATCTTGAGATATGCGGCCACGGAGGTCTCGCACTCTCGCCTGGTAAGCTTGTATTTCTTGCTCGTGGCGCTGACTATGGATTCCACGGTCCGGTCGCCGTCGCACAGTTCCCACACGCCCGAGCCGACCTCGTCCAGCACAATTTCCTTGTACTCAGGAGCGCGAAAGACCTTGCATAGAATCTTCGCCACCCGGTCCGCCCGCCGAGGTATGCGCAGATGCACATCGCCATCCGCTTCCCTGCTCCACTGCACAAGCGGATTCCTCATCGGCCTGGCATGCAACGCCTGATCTCTTGAAACCGATGTCTTCTTGCGTAGGAACGGAATATACTGTGACACTGTGTCGTAAATCGCGCTCATATCAGTGACACTCTACTCTCTCCAGCACACTGTCTAGAATGTTTTCTTTCTTCGTATGCAGCGACTGGATAGAGAAAACCTTGTTAGTCTCTTCGCAAATCCACACATATCCGTCCAGATGCATGGCCGGAGTGCGGAAGGCTGTCAGTTCGCGAAACGCCTTCAGGTATTCCGCAACGCCCTTGCGCCTGCCGACGATTTTGAGGCCCGGTTCGCCTCCGAAGTCCATCTCATCCGTGGTGTAGCCATAGGACTTCAGGTCGCCGCCTACTCTACCGTCAAACCACTCCTGCAGGCTGCTCTTCCTCAGTGCAACGTCCGCCAGCCCCCACCGCTCTATAACAAGCCTGTTGCCCTTGTTACGGAAGGAAAGCTGGATGTACCCGGACATCATCTTGTGCTTTTCCAGCGAGTATCCGGGCGGCACATCGGCAATCAGATCGTACACCGCCCAGGTCCGCCAACCGTCATCGTTATGATCCTCAAAGGTCGGCAGAATCCTGGATGCCGCGCCCGAAACATCGTCAGTCCGTTCGCCGCTCACCTGTGCGATAATCACCCGGTTGCACTTCTCGCACAACCACAATCGCCCGTGCGCCTTGCGGTCCGAAGTCCAGGAAAAGGATACTATCCCTGGACTCTTTGATTTCGACTTCGACTCAAACTTGACCTTGCGCTTCTTGGATCTGCGGCTCAGGTCATCCAGATAAGCGCGAAGCCTGTCCTGTAAATCAACGTTCTTTCCGGCGTCAGACCACTTGGCTTCCAGTATCAGCGTGCCACCGCTGTCCACGCGGAAATACCCGGTCTTCTCGTCTCCACTTACGGCTGCCAGACTCCAGTCCTGAGGCGCCTCAGCGACTATGCCCTGCCAGCCGATCCATGTTCCCTTGCTCTTATCGCTCATGCGCCCATTCTTTGCCCACGCGGGCACACGGTCACGGCATGACGCGTGATAAGTGATACGTGAACTGCCCACTCCGGTGCCTGTAGTTCACTCATCACCCCTCACTCATCACGTCAGTACGGCAGGTATGACACCGACTTCGAAATCAGAGCCAGCGCGATGGAACTCATGCCCATCAGGCCCATACCGCAGGAGAACCCCGCCAGCACAACCGGCGCGTACATTTTCCACTTCTCTGCGCCAAACCGACGGGCAAAGTAGAACCGGCCCAACATCGCGCCACCGAACTGAGGGATGGTATAGTGCGGCATTGCGCCCACTCCACCCACAAGCCCGTAGAACAGGAGTATCGGGGCCTTAGACACCATCAACACCGTGTAGAGCGCCATTGCAGCTCCACCACTCCAGAGCATCACCGGCGGTTTCAGCGCCTTTAGCAGGAAACTCTGGCTCCCCTGCGAGTTGGACGATATCCAGATGCTCTGCATCGTGGCGCTGATCGGCCACATCTTCTGCGCGAATGGGAACTGAGGCGACGGTATCGGACTGGTGTTCCAGAAGAACGCCCAGAACAGGAAACTCGCTATCAGCATAACAGGCAGCATGAAAGCCTCTGCCTTCAGTACGCTGGTGAACTTCGTGCGAGTCAGTTCGACCTCGCGGAATCTCTGCGCAGCCCAGCCCATGTCATATAGCGGTATTGGCGCAAACCAGATATCCACACCCTTGTAGCCGCTCTTCAGGAACGTGGCTTCTCGGATGAACGGGAAGCCAACGCCGGAACCGGTCAGACCAAACATTCTGGCCGAGACGTATGACATGATCGGCGAATAGAAGACTCCGAAGAAGATAAGTATCCACATCGGGAACTTGGGCACGAGATGGTGCGACATGGTAATGTAGCCGATGGTGGCCAGTACCCACGCGCCTATTGCAAGCGAGATCGGAAAATCGCCTCTGTCCTTAGGTATTGAGTACACACTGGTTCGCCGACCTTTCGAGGCGCCGGCGTTTCGTATGAGCGTTGTAATAACCGTCCACAGACCTATGAGCGCGATTGCCACACCAGAGCCGATACCAACGCTCATCCAGAAGTCCAGGTTGACCGAAAGCGACGTATCAATGGTACCCATACCGTAACGCCACGTCGGCAGCATACCGTGAGCCTGAAGCACCGGGTTCATGCCGATCTGGCAGACGATGGAACTGATGAACATCCCCACAACTATCTGGAACGGCAGGACAAACCCGATCAGAACGTTGCCAAGATCGCCCGAGAAGCCTGTGAGCGCCGCCGGTAAGATGCGCTCGGTGTTCCTGGTGAAGTCAATGAACGGGATAGGTATGAGCATCAGTGGTTTGCTGAGTACAACGCCCGTGAAGATCGGCACAGCCAGGTAGATGAATCCGAACACCAAGCCGATCATCGTACCTATGGAGAAGACCTGCCAGCGCCATGACTCTTCCTTGGACGATGCCTCTGCGAGGGCGGTTGCACCGGATGCAGCAACCGGAGCCATTGGGAACGGCAGTTTTTCAACATCTGATGTGGTGCGGAAAAGCAGGTATCCCAGACCGATCCAGTTCAGTCTGCCCACAACCTCGCCGAAGAGTAGCAGCCCGATAGGGGCCAGCCATGCGCGGTCAAAGAACGTGCGGTGGATAAGGGCGTTAGACCCTGGAGCCGGAACTACCCAACTCGGTATTCGACTGGCAACCTGGGCAGCCTGCGGACTTTGCACGAAATACTGACTCCAGATCAGTGTTCCGAAAGATCCGCCGGAGAGGCCTCTGTCCGCCATTGTCATGTGTACCAGCGCACCAGCCACGTAGAAGAGAATGTAGATCTCCTGCCGTTTCAGCGGCATGAACGATCTGCGGGCTATCTCGGCAAAAAGAACGATGGTAACCCACTGAGCCGCCGCACCTAGCCCCTGACCTGCAACCAGGCCCAGGTAAAGCGCACCCGGCAGCATGATGAAGGCAATGAACAAACCGCCGACGACGGTCTTCATGGTAAAGCCTTCTTCAAACTTTACAGGCTGGTCGGCGTCCGTTGACGCCTCCAGTGATCGTTCTCGCTCTTCTTCTATTGAGGTTTTCTCGACTGTCATCCCCTCTCCCTTTCCATTACACAGGCTCAGTTCCTGTAGTCGGCGCGGCGGGCGCTTCCGCGTCACCAGCTAGATATCGTTCGCGTTCGTCGGCCTTCATGGTGCGCCAGATGAGGAACTGCTTTCTGAGAGTATTGAGGAATCTGCGGTTTACGCGTTTCCAGTTGGATATGTCTCCGCTTTCGCGGTTGATGGTCAACTTCAGATCGTAGACGTCTTCCATGTCGGTGGGCACGGTCTCCAACATCACGTCCTGACTTACGCCCAGGTCGAACGGAGCCAGCCATGCGCGGCACCCAACACCATAGCCGATACCGTTCTCATAGGTGTTCTCAGACGAGGTAACGTCCTGCGTCACGAAGTCGCCTACGGAGTATTCCTCGTATGCCTGGAACCACTCCATTATGAATCCGCTAACGCCCTTGGCCTGCTCACCTGTGACCGCGAACGGCAGGTTTATCTTCCACACGTCGCCCACCGGTTCTGCCACTTTCCAGCTTCTTTCGATGGCCGGGGTCGCAACCTCAGAGGCCTTCCGCGCCGGATAGATGGTGGAAAGCAGCACCACAGCCACGACGATAAGAGTGGCAAGCACTGCGGATGTGGAGCTGAAGTTCAGGTACAGGCCCGGCAGCAGGTTAAACGTGGATATCAGCTTCGAGGTGCCCTGCCCTATCAGATATCCCGCCACCGCGCCAAGGATGGCGTACACCATCGCCTCCGCCATGAACAGCATGGCGATGTGGTTTGGCGCAAGCCCCAGCGAACTGAAGATACCGATCTCCTTCACGCGTTCGTAGACCGAACCCAGCATGGTGTTCAGAACGATCATGGCGGCTATCAGAATGGGGATAAAGATAACCGTGAAGCCCTTGCTGGATTTTGATGCAATGGAGCTGAAGCGGAAGGTCTTGTTACCCAGTCCCGCGTATAGGTTCAGCCCGATTCTCGGCATCAGCTTGTCGAGTACGTTCTGCACCTCGGTAGGTGTTATGAAGTCTATACCGATTGATCGGATATCGCCGCCGAGGTTCATCAGCGTCTGATAAGGCACGTAGAAGCAGGTGTCCGGCTCCAGGTGTACGTACTCGCGGAACCCAGCCTCGCCCATGCTCTTGCCCTGCGCGTTCAGCTTCTGCATAAGGATGAAGTCAACCGGTGTCAGCGGTTCGCGGTCCAGATCGGTTATCGCCTTGAACTTCGCATTGTCCACTATGCCGATGACCGTATACTCCACGCCGCTGAAGATGATGCGCGACTTGCCAACGTCTTCGGGCGTGATCTCAAGGGCGTCGGCGATAGCGCCGGGTATGATGGTCGCGTAGGTATCACCGGCCTGGAACCATCTGCCGGCTATGAGCGCCTTGTCCGCGTGCGTAACCTTGACCTCTTCCTTAGTGAGACCGACCACGCCCTTTGCGTCATAGGTCTTGTCGTTTCGCTTGAGGGTGAGGAACGACTGCTCGCCGATCATTGCGCCGAAGTACCACGCTCTGGGCGCTACGGCACGCTGACCGCCGAACTCATCTCGCAGCAGTTGGTAGGCCGGTTCCTGCAACGGTTCCCACATTGCCGTGCGCAGCATAAGACCGTTGTAGGACGGCTTACCGGGCGCAGGCACCTTGTTGAAGCGCATAGTCTGCACTATCGAGGTGAACGACAATACGATGAACGTGAGCAGCACCAGGGTCATGCAGGTAAGCACGGTTCGTGCCTTGCGCCTCCTCATGTTCGATATGCCGAGCGAGAAAGCAGCGGCGGCGATGCTCATGCGGCCGATATCCACCTTGTGGATTCCGCTCATCTGGCGGTTCATCGCCTTCAACTGCTCCTCAAACTTGTTGGTGACCAGCACCGTAACGAGTCCACTCAACGCCAGCATGATAAACGCGATGAAGACTATTACCGGGTTCATCGTGATATCGAACGCCGGATGGAAGTAACGGAACATGGCGAAAACTACCAGGAATATGCCGAACGCCGCAACAAGCTGGCGCTTCAGGTCGGAGAACCCGAAGAACAGCCTTTCGCAGAAGTATGCGAATGGGAGCATCAACGCCAGGTAGAACAGAACGCCGTTCACAACGTCTTTCGCGGTCTTCTGCACGTCCGGGTAGGCGCGTGACTCGTATCCCCATGCCGCGCGGGCATGAGAGTCTAGTTCGGAATACATCTTTTCCTGCTGGGCCTTCTCCGCGAGGTCTATCTCCACCTTCGCCATGGCGTGCAGCTTGTCTATGCCCTCGTTGATAATGCGGTACTTTGCCAGCCGCTTGATGCGGAAATCATCCAGCGACCACATGTCATTCGCTACCTTGAGCGATGTGTTGGTGATGGATGTGCCATCGCCAACCAGGTAGCCCATGCCCTCTGGGTTCTTCTTTGTGGAGTTGATGAGCACTAATCTGGTGGCGGCAGGACCTGCGGCCATGGTTATCTTCAGCAGCGTTTTGGGCTGGGTAAAGATAACGGCGCAGTCTTCCACGTGCGAAACTTGCCACTCAGGCACGGCCAGCGAATAGCCGAACATCCTTGGGCGTCCGTTTGTATCGCCTTCAAAGACATCAATCAACGGCAGCGTGCGGAGTCCCTGCGGGTCTATAAGGTTGAAAATGGATGTCGGCCGACACTTGAAGACAACCAGCGGAATATCTTTGACGCCCGAGCTGACGGATACGTTGGTGGGATAGAAGTCCGCGCCGAAGATACCCATGTCCGGCGAGTATGCGATCTCTCCGGTGTTAGGGTCCAGCTTGTACGCCGCCATGACGGTCAGGCGTCCAGCGCCGGTATGCGCTGTTAACGGCGCCACTCCGGGGAACTGGAACTGGCCTTTGTCATTGACCATGCCGATCATGCTGCCGCGAACGCCCATAAGGGTCTTGCTGAAAATATCCGCGCCGCCGGCATTGAAACCGCGCCACACAACCAGGCTCTCGGGAACCGGATCGTTCGGGATGAAACCCTTTCTCAGGTTCAGGATGAGAACCTGACCCTTGAGAAGAGCGAATCCGCCCTGGAGCGTCATGCGCGAGAAGATGGACGGCTCCGTAATTGGGAACTTCGGCACGTCCACAATCCGCGGATCGTTCGTGTCATTCAGAATGTGGGTGAAGAGGCAGGCCAGCAGCCTGGTTTGCGCGGCCAGATTCGCAACGTTCACGTTCTCCGGCGTGTCAAACGGAGTATCCACCAGTGAGCGCGAGTCATCCGTGCTGACAAACGAGACGCCGCGCGCTCCGGCCAGAGTCACCGCCTCAGCGTCAAGCGCGATCTTGCCGGGGACGAAGTTGCGCCAGTTCTTGCCTGCAATCGGGTTCACGCCGTCAGCGAAAGTCTTGGCAGGATCAAAGCCGAGCACTGCGCCGATCTTCTCTGAGTTCTCACGGCAGACGCGGGCTATGTCCGAAAACTTGTTTTGTATGTCTTCGCGGATATCGTAGAAATATCCCTTGTACAGGATGCCGACGCCCTTTGTCTGGCTGCTGAGATCAAGTCCGGCAAAGAGGTAGATAGTCGGCGGTTTGCGCACGGGTTTGCGACTAAACCACGCGCTTATTTTCTCCCTTGCCGTGGGTCGCTGAAGCTCTGGCAGATGCCTTTCAAGGTACTCGCGTATGCCCTGCAGAGCCTGGAAGTGCGCGCTTGTGGCAACGAACCATACCGTGCGCGCCGGCGGATGCTTCTTGTAGATCTTCGCTAGTTCCAGCATACTCGCCATGCCGCATGCGCTCTCCGCACCGGGCGCGAGTGACGGCACGATGGAACCGGAATCATAGTACGATTCAATAACGATGATCTGATCGCGCAGCTTGGGATCGCTGCCGGGGATGATACCGGTGATGTTCTTGCATTCCCTGCGCTGCCAGTGCATGTTGCACTGAACAGTCACCTTAGGAGCCGCGTGAACAGCCGCAAGCGCCCTCAAGGCGGCGGCATCTGACTTAGAAATCCAGAATCTAGGGATGGATATGGGTATGGAGATAAACTTCGCTTCGGCCTCGCCGCGCATGGTGTTTTCAGGCTCGATGAAGATAACGGCCTTTGCACCAAGGCGGGGTGCATTCATCCACTCGGCGCCGGAGTTAAACTCCATGAGCACTACGCTACCATCTACATCGTAGCCGTCGAACTCGTTGAGCCTGCCGTTGCCGCCATAGATCAGCGAGCCGGAAACGCCGCCCTTGGGAAGCTGAGATGTGCGCACCAGGTTCGGCCACATGGGCTTCAGCGCGTAGGACTTCCCGCCCACTTTGAGACTGGCGCCCTCATCAATGGGAACACTGGCGGTGAACGACTCAGCCGTTACCTGCTCCAGCCCGATCTTGCGGAACTGCCCTTCCACATAGGCTGCTGCTTTTTCGGACCCGGGATAGCCCGCGACCCTGGAACCCATGGATGCCAGTTTTTCGATAGTGGCGTCCAGATTCGAAGCGCTGACCTCTGAAGCTAGCTGTTCGTAGGTACGCGCAAGCTTAGCGTCAACTTTCAGTTTCTGAGCAGCATAACAAGACCCGAGTGTAAGCAAGAAAACAAGGGGAATGAGAGCATACGCCCTTATCTTGAACATTGCGCCTACCTTCCTAGCGTTGAGGTTACCACACAGCCGAATGCACGGAGACGATTATAGCATAGGGGAAAGACAAAATCAACAGCCGGTCGAGCCGCTGTCAAACAAGCACAAATACTCAACTTTGGGAGCGTGTCCTGAGAATATCGGAGTGCCACCACGCTCGCCCTGTGCATCGAAGTGGAGGAGGAATTCTGCGCAACCTCCCCTGTCAACACAAAAGGAGGTGGTCTCCCGTCTCCATGTGTAGTAGCTTGTCTGGCTGATGACTGACTAATATCTTCTGTGCCGCCTGAGTGCGAAGAGCGGCGCCACCAGCGCACCCAGGGCGATGAGCGAGGACGGCTCGGGGACGGCTGTCAGAGTATACCTAAACCCATATCCAGTCAATCCATTCGATGTTGAGTAATATGGGAGGATCAGCGTGGTAGGAGGGGTAGTCCATATCGTCCCTAGCGAGGGGCCGCCGATAACTCCAGACGGCTTTTGAATATACTCCAGCTTAGCTTCAACAGACTGGTCACGGGATGACACCGCCCAACCCCATTCAGAGCCGAAGTCCTGCGCAGAACTGCCTGGAACAGCCCAGACGTACACCATCCAAGTCTTTGTTTCTCCAGGCAACAGCGGCGCCCGCACATCGCGACTATAGAAACCTGTGACACCGGTCCACCCATCCTGGCCGCTGATTCTATAAGAGCCGGCGAGCCACCCACTGATTGGCCCTGATTGCAGATCGTATCCGTCGAGTGAATCCGTAGCATCAGTTCGGGTGTACAAACCCATGCGGAGGGTCCCTGAACACCCCCACCCAGATACCCCGGCGACTGAAGCTGATGCAGGTTGTAATATGCATATCAACAGAAGCAACGAGCACAATGCGACTTTCATAATCATTTCCTCCTCCCACGGACCACCGTGGGACACTCATTTTGCAGCGAACACATCAATCTGTCACCGCACAGTCTTGAAGCCATAGAGCTTCCCTCCATCAGCGCGGGTGGTGATGAATACCCACCGGTTGTGACTGGTATCCACGTTGTAGCTGATAGCTGGGCTTGAACATATGAAGCCGGAATCTTGTATGGTCTCGTCGTAATATCCGCCGGATACTATGGAATGTAGATCGTTGGCATCCAGTGCGTACAAGTGCCCGTTGTCATTGCCTGTGTAGATGATCCCGCCGGTAGTATGCGCTGCGGATCCCACAAAATAGCCTTCGGTGTACCAGTTGCCAAACTCGGCCAACGAACCATGACCTACGCCGGTGGCGTTTGCATCCATCTTGAGGAATTGCCATCCCGTATCAATGCCATTGTATGCGAAGTCATACTCCAAACTCACAGTTGCGCGTGACTCCTCTCCAGCAGGTCCAAGAGTCCAACGGGCAACTTCGGAGAATGGTTCAATGCTTACCTTTCGGACGTTCTGTCCGCCATAAATGCTAACACCTGTGTACGCATAGTTGCCTGAAACCGACGGCGAAGATTCTACACAACCGCCTATGCTCAGCTCAGCAACGCTCTTGTCGCTCAGCCTGATTCTGTAGAGATAACCATCATCACAGCCAACAATCAGGTAACTATTCGAGCCTACTGTTGCTTATCGCCGTATTGCCGACCGCGAGTTGGTCCTTCATCACAAAATAAGCAGGTTTGTTCCGAGCCGCAATTCGCTCGACAACTCCTTCGCATACCACGCTTGCCCCGTTTTGTTGCAGTAGCGCATTGCCGACGGAGTTCGCAGTTTGCCAGGGCAGCGTCGTGGATGCGCCTGCAGAACTGCAGATGAATCCAACCAAACACAGGCACAGAATCAATAGTCCACTTCTACAGCATCTCACGGTCATGTTCTTCTCCTCGGTTTGTATGAACTGAGATTGATCGTGTTTATTGGCCGCTCGATACTGCTTGTTTGGACTAGTTTCTTAAGTATAAATTCTTATTAGGTATATGTCAAGTATTTTTTTCTCGATTTGTAACTTTATTGTTCATGGCAACAAACACCACACATTTGCCTTCAGTTGTCTACGCGCTGGGGTTGGGATTATAGAATCCTCAATCAACCCGAATTGGAGGCGAAATAACCGCCACTGCCGGGCTCTGCATGTACCGCAAGCAGGCCTCTTCTACCTGTGCGCGGGTGACGGCGGATATCTTCTCTCCGTAGAGGAAATCATACTGGTAACCCAGCCCTATCACCTCGCATCGCCCGAGTTCGCGGGCGCGATCGGCGGTGCGCTCATGGTCAAGCGCACGTATGCCGATGAGATACCGCTTGGCGCGCTCAAAATCGTCATCCGTGAAGCCGCCTGTGCGCAGGGTGTCTATCTGTTCCATCATCGCTTTTCGGGCAGTGGCAAGAACTTCGGGGGTTGCGCGCGCTGAGTCCAGTCCCACATACGCGGCCAGGTAGCTGCATCCCCGCTGGTCAGGGTACAGACTGCCAACCTCGTATCCCAGGCCTAGCCCCTCGCGGACGTTGCGGAATAGGAGCGAGCTTTTATTCGCGCCAAGCAGCACGTTCGCGACGCACAGCGCGGGGTAGTCCGCGCTCTCCACCCCGGGGAGCGGGAACCCTGCCATGACGTAGGCGGAGGCGCCTGCGCGCTCGACCGACACATTCGCGCCTGATGGGGACGGCATGGTCGGCATGTCACGTTTCACCGAATGCCGCGGCACACTGCCGAAGCAAACCTCGATCTTGCGCGTCACCGCCCTGACATCCATTTCGCCGACGACCGAGACGACGATCCGATCTGCCGAAAGGTTTTGCTCATAGAATGACTTCAGTTCAGCACGGGTGATACTTGCCACCTTGGACGGGTCGCCCAGGTAGGGACGGTCATATGGCGTGCCTTTCTGCACCAGATGACGGACGACTCCCAATGCTGCGCCCAAACCGTCAGCGCGTTCGGACTCCCGAAGCGCCGCCTTCCGCGCATACTCCACCGCCGCCGGCTCGAATGTCGAGTTGGTGACCGCGTCCGCCAGCAGACTGATCGTCTCATCAGCCATATCGGGCACGGTGACGGCGTGAATCTCAACGTAGTTCGGCTGCCAGACCGACTGGAAGTTGCCGCCGACCTGCTGTATCAGGCGGGAAAGCTTGAGGGCGGACCTGGTCTCGGTACCGGATACGATTGCGCCGGAAAGAAGCTGGCCGATTCCCGCGTTTTCCGGGCTTTCATCCTCAGCGCCGATGCGGAGGAACACCTCGATTGCCGCGACCTTGGACTCCGGCTCCCTGCGAGTGAGGACGGTAACGCCGTTGCTTAGGATGGTCTTCACCACGCCGCCGGTCTTGTAGACCGCATGCGCCGAGGACGCTGCCAACAGAATCAGGACGAGTGGGAGGAGGAATCGTTTCATTTCGGTGTCCCCTTCCCCACGGGCTTCAGCTTCACCAGGCAGTAGTTGCCCGCGCCGAAATACCGGTGTGCCGCGTCCTGCACATCCGCGCCCTTGATGCCGCTCACCGTTGTGCCGTACTTCAGCGCAAGATCGTATGAGCCGATGGATTCGTACAGCCCCAACGCGCGCGCCTGGCCGGAGAACGTCTCCTGGTCGAACAGATCGCCGCCCACCGCCGTCCGCTTCGCCTGCTCCAGTTCGCCGTCGGGTACAGCGTCGCCGGCCACGCGAAGGTACTCGGACTTGATAACCTCGACCGCCGCGTCCTCGTCCTTCGGGTCCACAGAAACAAGCGTGGAGAACGTGGTTGTGCCGCGCAGGAACATGTAGTCGGTCTGCAATTCGCCGAACGCGATCCCGCGGGCGTTTAGCGCAGAGGCGATTCGTCCACCGTAGGAGTCGCCGAAGAGCGCAAGCACGACATCCAGCGCGCAGGAATCGGTGAAACGTGAGATCGGCGGACCGAGGTAGCCGAATACGATGTGCGTCTTGTCGTCAGGTGAATCCGCTACCGCAGTCCTGGGCGTGGTGATTGGCGTCACATCCTGCAGGGCCGTCTGCATTGCGGCAGCCCCCTTGTACCCCTCAAACGCTTTGCCGACCAGCGCGACCGCATCAGGCGCAGACACGTCACCGGCGACCGACACGACGGTGTTACCGGGGGTGTAGTATTTCGCATAGTAGGCGAGCAGCGCATCCCTGCTCAGGCCGTTGATGGAATCTTTCAGACCGGTGGCGGGAAGACCGTATGGATGTCCCGCATAGGCCGTTCGCGCAAATAGGTTGAGCGCGCGCCGGACCGGGTCGCTGTCAACTCGGGCGATCTCATCGGACAGCACGCCACGCTCCTTCTCGATCTCCTCAGGGCGGAACTGCGCGTTGGTGATGGCGTCGGCGAGAACATCGAGCGCTTTCGGCAAGTATTCGCTGGCGACGGTGGTGTAGAAGTGAACGTAGTCTCTGGAGGTGCCGCCGTTGAGTTCGGCGCCCAGCCCCTCGATCTCGCGGTCGGCCTGGCCGGGTCCGTACTTCTTCGTCCCCTTAAAGATCATGTGCTCCACGAGGTGTGAGATTCCGCTGTTTGCGGTGGTCTCAGTGGCGGTTCCTGCGCGCACCCAGATGTCCACAGCCACCAGATTGACCACATGCCCCTCGCGGACGATGACCTTCAGCCCGGATGGCAGGAGCGTGGAGACGACCTGATCCGCCGCACTGCACGGCACACCGGCCACCAGCGCGAGGGCAAGAGCAGTAGACAGAACTGCACGGCGAAGAATTGTGTAAAAACCTAACATCTATACTCATTGACGGCAGACTGGCCGACTTGGTTCCGAACTAGAGCGCAGAATGGCGTCATTCGTCGTTCGTCGACCGTCGCTCGTGGGACACCGGAGATCACTTCGCTCGCACCGTTGTGATCAACCCGTCAGATCCATTCCAGCTTGCCAAACTCTCAAATCCCTGTGACTCTTGACCATTCCGCTATTCTCCTCTCAACGGTCCACGAACGACGGACAACTCACGACGACTCCCTCCCCTACCACATCTTTCCGGACGGCGTCCAGCCGGAGTAGCCTCTGCTCCACATGTAGGAGTTGAAGGTCTGCTGCTGGATGTTCATCATCACATTGTGGCGGATCATGTTCTTGACGGGAGAACTGCCCTTCCCGCTCGAACCTGCCGAGCCTGCCGATGCCGTCTGCTGGGAGCCGCCGACCTTGGCGAGTGTGGCGCGGGCCGACTTCTGCTCAGCCGGGGTACCCGCGCGGATGAGCTGGCGGATGGTCATCCACACGCCGGGCATGGTGCAGGCGTCAGACTTACCCTCAGCGCTCAGCCCGGGCCACGCCTTGATGATCTTCGACTTGTACTGCGCAACGACCGCGGCGGAAAGCTGGTCCGGGGTCGCCTTAGGGTTCTTCTTCAGGACAACGGAATATGCCATCATCTCGGAGTAGGCGGACGCAGCCATCTCGGAGAGCGGCGGATTGCCCTCGGCCAGTGTTTTTGAGCTTGCGTTGAGCTGGTTTCTGACGATCTTAACCGCCGGGTCCGTTTGGTCGGTTTCCGCAAGCCACTCGCGCATCGTCGCTTCCGTGGTCTTGCGGAACTCCTCCACCTTGTTCTTGTCGCCGTTCATGATCGCCTTGACGAGAGTGGGGTAAAGATCGTATTTGGCCAGATCTTCGGGGGTTTGCTGCGCCCAGCCCTTCAGCAGTTCCGTGAGGATGATCTTCTCCTGGCCGGCGGTGAGCGGGGTACCCAGCCCGAACTCCAGGACGAACATGAACGCATCGGCATTCTTCTTCGTCTTCGCCTTGTCTGCCGCGGTTAGCTTCCCGGCGTCTGGGGTTGTCGGGGCCGACGGGGCGAGCAGACTGTCCGCGGGCGGCTTCGATCCCGTTCCCTCAGCAAGCGATGACACCACGCCCTGGAGGATGTTCAGCGCGCGAACCCTGTCGTACCCCTTCGCCTGGCCGGTGAACGAAAACCAGAACGCCGCGCCCCCGGACTTCACGACCAGCACGTCACCCTGATTGGCCTTGCCCTTGTCGGTAAATGTGAGTTGGAACATGCTCATTTCGGGTTCGTCTCTGAAGCCAAAGGACTTCATGTCAGGGTTGTCTTGCTTAAGTGTCTTTACGGCGAAATCGGCGATCTGGTGCGGCGTGCCCGTGGCGTTTTCGGCGATTGTGATGATGAGGAGCATCTCACTATTAGCAGGGTTCCTGATGTCGACTGCGCCGAGCCGTTTGATGGCTTTCCATCCGTTGGGGTAGTGAAGCGAATATGACTTATCGGCGGATACAAACTTCTGCCACAGCGCGGCCTGCGACGCGCATGCCGTGATGCAGGTCAAGACGCAAATGATGATGGCGGTGTACCGTTTCATGCTTACCTCCCGGAGTGGAAATGCCGTAGCCTATCATACCATATGAAGAGGCCAACATCCTCCGAAGGCCGTCATCCGCTTGGCGTGCAACGAACGGCGACTCCGGGCCAATAGCCCCAGTGCCGCCGTGTAGGCTGCTACACTAGACTGGTTTGGATAGACCTTGTGAGCGAGTTGGACCTGTCTGCGTCCCGACGTCTGCCCCCGTGCTCTGAGCAAGGAGTTCGAGCATAGGCTTGTGTTGCACGTCAATCTCCGAATAGAGATCCCTTAGCAGCTTCATCAATTCTGCCGTCTGGGCGGGTGTGCCCTGCCGATGAGAGTACCTGAGGTCATCTACGGTTCTGCAGAATATCTTTGTGCGGTTCTTATAAGAATGTATTTCGACGAAGACTCCGTCCCGCTCAAAGTCGATCCTGTACTTGAAGACCGCATCCTCCAACTCCCGCATTCGCGCGGCAAGCTCATCGGCCAGTGCGTCACTTGCCTGGTCCGTCTCTATCACTCCACGTGCCAAGTTGCGGATTCGGTAGACAACCTCGACCACGCTAGGGTAGATGGCAAGCCTTCGGTCACTTATGTGATTTGCGGCATCAGTTCCGATTTTCAGCTCTGCCTTCAGTCTCTCTAGGTCAGCTTTGTGCTCTTGGCGCTGGTTTTCCAGCTGCACATCGAACTCGTGTTTGACTCTACCCTCTAGCCATGCTTTGACCGCAAGCACAGCAAACCCCATAACAATGGTAGAGGTGAGTAACGAAACAATGATATCACGCAGCATATCCACGACCTATCCCCCTCTCAGACGACAGCACGCGCCAGATCCTCTAACTCAGTATCATCGTCAAACACATCAAAAAAGCCCTGAATCCCACGAGCATGCCACTGCCCGTTCTCAACTGCGATTCTTAGGGCCGGGAAAGCCACTTTCACGTCGCGCAAGCCAGCAACCATAGTCCCCGTGAACCAGTGGAACACGAACCCATCGTGCACTACAAGGGCATCGGGTACGAACTCATCTACGCACGCCTTCATCTTGCGAGAGAACTCGGCTACATCCAGACCGGCCTCCTCTACTTCCTGCATCATGACCTGCGGCGGAATAACCCGCTGTCTCTCCGTGAGATCGACTGCGTAGCAGTACCTAATCTCATAGTTCAGCAGCTCTGGGCTGAGTTCGGCTCGTCTTTTCCGGTACTCCGTGATCCCGTCATCTACGGACTCGAGAACAAGAACTCGTCGTATTGACATAGTCACCTCCTAATTCTGCCAGACGACTCCTGGTCGCCATTCCAGCTTGTGTGCAGGTTGGTCCTCTCTACCCCCACAACTTCCGGTCGAGACTTCGGTACTGCACCGCCTCGGCCACGTGGGAGAGGGCGAGGGCTTCGACTCCCTCAAGGTCCGCGATCGTGCGGGAGAGCTTGAGAATCCTGTCATAGGCGCGGGCGGAGAGGTTGAGCTGGTTGATCGCCGTGCGGAGCAGATCCTTCACATCGTCCTTCGCGCCGCAGAACTTGCGAATCTGCTTGGCGTTCATGTGCGCGTTGCAGTGGGTGCCGCCGTCGTTCGCAAACCGGCGCGACTGAATTTCCCGGGCGCGCATCACCCGCTCGCGGATCGCCGACGAGGTCTCTCCGTTCGGCTGGTTCACAAGCTCCTGGTCCTTCAGGCGCGGGACCTCGATGTGGATATCAATCCTGTCCAAGAGCGGGCCGGAAATCCTCTGCAGGTACCGGTTGATGATCCCCGGATTGCACGAGCACGTCCGGGTCGGGTCGCCGTGAAAGCCGCATCGGCAGGGATTCATGGCAGCTACCAACATGAACCTCGCGGGATAGGTCAGCGAACCGGCAGCGCGACTGATGGTTACATGCCCATCTTCAAGAGGTTGGCGCAGCACTTCTAGTACATCTCTCCGAAACTCGGGGAACTCGTCGAGGAATAGGATGCCGTTATGAGCCAGACTCACTTCGCCCGGTCTTGGATTGCTGCCTCCTCCGCTTAACCCGGAATTCGATGTGGTATGGTGCGGTGACCGAAAGGGCCGCGTGGTGAGAAGTGCAGTGTCAGTATCGAGCATTCCGCACACGCTGAAGAGCTTGGTGGTCTCCAGCGCTTCCTCCAGACTCGGCGGTGGCAGGATGGTGGGAATGCGCCGGGCCAGCATCGTCTTGCCGCTGCCGGGCGGGCCGATCATCAGCATGTTGTGACCGCCTGCCGCCGCGATCTCCAGCGCGCGCTTCACGTGCTCCTGACCCTTCACGTCCGCGAAGTCAATATCATAGGCCGGTAGGTCCAGATCAAAACTCGCGAGGTCGGCCACGGCAGGTTGCGCGGACCCGATGTCGTCCATCAGCTTCAACACGTCCACCAGATTAGCCACGGGGTACACGGCGATTCCCTCGACCACGGCAGCCTCTCGGGTGTTGGAATCAGGCACGATCAGGTACTTCTTCCCGGCGTCCCGAGCAGCCAGCGCCATGGGCAGCACACCGTGGACGGACCGCACGCCTCCATCGAGCGAGAGCTCGCCGACCATCATCATATCCTCCAGATGCTCGGTAGAAGCCTGGCCGGTGGACGCCAGAATGCCTATCGCGATTGGGAGGTCGTAGATGGGGCCGATTTTCTTGATGTCGGCGGGGGCGAGGTTGATGGTAATGCGCTTGCTGTAGGGGAAGTCCAGCATCGTGTTCTTGATAGCCGCGCGTACACGTTCTTTCGATTCCTGGACGGCGGCATCCGGCAGCCCGACGATGTTGAAGTGACCCTCCATTGATGGGGTGATATCAACTTCGACTTCCACGGTATAGGCGTCCACACCCAGCACGGCGCTGGAATCTACCCTGACAAGCATGCGATCCTCCTAGCCTGGATTATTCATGAACTGAACAATCCAGGGCCTTCTGAGCATTATTCACGCTGTTGGTGAATGATGCGGGCCGGCACTGACGCAGGCCCCAGCGCTGCGAGCCTTATGAATACTATTGTAAGTCACCGATGGCACAGCAGTCAACCGTAGTTTTGGCACAGACAACAAGAAGCCCCGACAGTGGTCTGCCGAGGCTTCGAATGATACCGATTTTCGTGGATTCTAGATAGGAGGAGGCGGAGGCCCTTCCATGTTCTTGATGGTCACGGTGGTGCTTGTGGATGCAATGCTGCCGTCCGACCTTATCACCAGCACGGTTATCTTGGCAGTCTGGCCTACGGTCCCGCCGGTGATGGAGAACGTACCAGGCGAATCAGCCTGGATGTGACCGGTAGCCGCACCAGAAACCACCAAACTAGACTGCCAGCCTGAGCCGGAAGTCGGGTAAATCGGGTCGCCGACTGAGTTCTTCACCACGACATCAAAACTTAAGGTGTCGCCCGTGTAGATATCGGTCAGCGTTGGCGAAAGGCTCACGGTGCTGCCGACGGGCGGTCCCTGGCTGTTCGCTACAATGTCCATGCCAACAGCGGAGCCGGCGTCCAGGCCTATCGTCAGGCCGTTCATTATAGTAGTTGTGATTCCGGTCTTGCTGATCTGGATGTTTAGCAAAACGCCCTTCGGTATATTGCCAATGCTGTACTGGCCGTTCGCATTGGTGGTGGTTGATACGATAGCCTTTACCGTACCGGAGTCAACCGTTACGGTTGCGCCGCTAATCGGTGTGCCATTGGTGTCAAACACCCGGCCGGAAAGTGTGGTTCTTGGTGTTGTATCTGGTGGAGTTCCACCTCCGCCGCCACCTCCGCCGCCGCCACAACCGGTGAGCGCGACGGTGACCACCGCCATGAGAACCAGCGCCAAGTAGAGACGCTTCATGTTACTACTCCTTTGTACTGAGAGACTTCTATACTGTGATTGGATACTGGCCGTACTTCAGACCGGCTTCCACCATCGCCCTGTAGTTGGCTGTTGGCACATAATACGGGATTGAGTTGCTTGAACCCAGGCAGTACCCGCCACCCGGCGCCACGTCCCTTATGCGCTGCTTTACTTCCGCGTCCACTTCCGCCGGGGTGCCTCTAGTCAGTGTGTAACCTAGATCAATGTTACCAATGAGGCAGACCTTGTCGCCGACCTTCGCCTTCAGTTCGTTGATGTCCATACCCTTTGGTTCGATGGGATGGAGCGCGTTGAAGCCGATGTCGTCAATGAGATCAGGCATAACCTGCCAGAGATCACCGTCGGAATGGTACATATATGGGACGCCTTTCGCGCGCGCAAGGTTCCCGATTTTTCGGTACCACGGGAAGATATGCTCCCTCAGAAACGCCGGGGAGACCATCAACGCCTCGGTATACGCTATGTCGTCCGATATCCAGAGCGCGCCGATGTCTTTTTGGTCAGCAATGATCTCGAACATGGTGTATACGATCTCGCCGATCTTCTGCGCCAAGGCCTCGACCAACTCCGGTTCCTCCGCGCATGCGTAGGAGAAGGTCTCGAAGCCCATGAGTATCCACAACTGCGTGAAGATATCGCCCTGGTGGCCGATGAGCTTCATCCCGGGGTCGAGCAGACTGCTCCCGCGCTGGTAGATGCTGTAGTCCAGGGTTTTAGGGTCAACCCAAGGGTAGGTCTCGAAGTCCTCCCAGGTGGTGATGATGCCCTTGCCCTCGGTGGCGTAGTGGATGTCTATGTCCTGCTCGGTGTTGGCGCTGAACTTGCCGGTCGCGTTGCGGTTGCCCTCTTTGGGCGTGCGCTTCTCGGGGTTCCAGTTGTACATCGGAGTGACCTTGAGGTAGTCATACCCGGCGGTCTTGTAGAACTCAGCGACGTCCGCGAAACTCTCGGTCTTGCGGCCCATGAAACCGGCGATCACCTCATAGCTGATGCCAAGTTCGACCAACGGAACTCGGTCCGGTTCGCCGGAGCACGTGAGCGCGGTGAGCAGGCGGTCGAAATTTGGTTTGGGGTTCATGCGCGACTCCTGGGTGTGAACCGTGGGCATCGGCGAAAACCACAAATCCGCCCCTCGGTAACGTGCATGAGTATAGCATAGGTACACGCCAGATGGGAAGAGAAAGGATACATACGTTGCTACTGTGCCTGGGGGACGGAGAGGCGAACGATAGATCAAGCAAACTACCGTATTCGTCACAGTGAGGCTTATGCCCCAAAATGACGAAAATCTGGAATGAAGGAGGCTTTAATGCCCAGGGACTTGGTGGTTGGGAACGGAACGCTCCTGGTGAACATGGATAGGAACCTGTGGGTCAGGGACCTGTACTACCCGCACGTGGGTCTTCACAATCATGTGAACGGCCACGTACACCGCATTGGCGTGTGGGTGGACGGGCAGTTTTCCTGGTTGGATAATACCTGGGCGATCAGCCTGGGGTACCGGCCTGGCACCTTGACTACCGAATGCCACGCCTCCAACGGACGGCTTGGCGTGAGCCTCAGGTTCAACGACATCGTTCATCCCGAGTACAACCTGTTTCTCCGTAGGGTGACGGTCGAGAATCTCCACACCACGGAGAGAGAGATCAGGCTGTTCTTCCACCATGACTTCCGCATAAATGAGACCGATATTGGAGACACCGTCTTCTTCCACCCTTTCACCGATTCGATGATTCATTTCAAGCGAGACTGCTGGATCCTAATGAGCGGCCGAACCTCAAAAGAGGGCATTTACGAATACACGGCCGGGATCAAGGAGTTTGGTGGAGCCGAGGGAACATGGCGGGATGCGGAGGACGGTCACCTGAGCAAGCATCCGATAGATCAGGGTTCCGTTGACAGCACTATCAGCTTCAGGGTCTGGGTCCCCGGCGAAGGTCGGGCGACCGTGGACTGCTGGCTGGTCGTCGGCCGGTCGCTGGACGAGGTGACGGACCTAAACGCGAGGACGCTTCGGGCTTCTTCCGATGAGTTGATCGCCGAGTCTGAGCGGCATTGGGCGACGTGGTTGAAGAAAGGAGAGGCGTCTGAAACTGAGATTGACCCGAACCTTACGGAGCTATACGAACGCAGCCTGCTAACGCTGCAAACACAAATTGACCGATGTGGCGGGATACTGGCGGCGAACGATACCGATATCATGCAAACAGCGCGGGCTCACTACAGCTACATTTGGCCCCGTGATGGGGCTTTGGTCGCGAGAGCGCTCGACATGGCTGGACACCCTGACCCTGCGCGCAGGTATTTCTCGTTCTGCGCCGGTATTCTGCCTCCGGAACGACCCTATTTTCTGCACAAGTACTGCCCGGACGGCACACTTGGCGCAACCTGGCATCCGTGGATTGTGGACGGCAAGCCGGAGATTCCGTGCCAGCAGGACGGTTCCGCGCTGGTGGTATGGTCGGCGGCCAGACACTGTCAGCAGTACAAGGAGCGCGAGTTCATGTGCTCGATCTACGAGGACTTGATAGCGCCGGCTGCGGACCAGATGGTTCACACGCTGGACCCGCAGACCAATCTACCGAGACGGAGCTATGACCTGTGGGAGCAGTCGAACTCCATCCACTTGTTCACATCAGGTGCGGTGTACGGCGCGCTGAACGAGGCGATGAAGCTGGCGAAACAGCTCGATCCGCCGCGTGTGGACTGGTACCGCACGGCGAAGGACGACCTGAAGAAGGCGGTCCTTGCGCGGTTCTACGATGAGCGGTTAGGCCGCTTCGTGCGCAGTCTCGCACCGGTGGACGGAAAATCCGAAATCCGCAATCCGCAATCCGAAATGGAAAATCCCGAATCTGAAATCCGAAATCCGCAATCCGCAATCCGAAATAGTTTGCAGCCCGACCCCACGCTGGATGTCAGCATGTGCGGAGTGTGGCTGTTCGGTCTGCTCGCACCGGACGATGAGCGCGTGAAGGCCACCATGCAGGCGATCTACGACCGGCTTTGGGTGCGCACGCCCATCGGCGGGATGGCGCGGCACGAGGACGACTACTACTTCCGCGTCTCGTCAGACGTGCGGAACGTGCCCGGAAACCCGTGGTTCATCTCCACGCTGTGGATGGCGGAGTGGTACATCGCCGTCGCCGAGAGTCTCAGAGACCTGGAGCCTGCGAGAGAGTTGCTGCAGTGGACCGCGCGCTATGCATCGGAAGCCGGGCTGCTGGCGGAGCAGATCAACCCGTTCACCGGTGAGCCGCTGAGCGTGATGCCGCTGACGTGGAGCCACGCGCAGTATGTGACCGCGTTCCTCAAGTACCGCGAACGGGTACAGGAGTTCTCATCTCGCAAGCCAGAACCGGCCTAGGCGGACAAACCATTCTCCCAAGTACCATTCCCCCGCAGCCATCCTCCTTCGTCCGCTTCAGCGGACTTCGGCGGACAAGTCAGCCATTGACCATCCGACCATTTCCCCAACGACCATCTGACCATTTCCCCATCCGACCATCTCCCTAGTATCTGTAGTGCTCCGACTTGAACGGCCCTTCGACCGGGACCCCGATGTAGTCCGCCTGCTTGGTCGAGAGCTTCGTCAACTTCGCGCCCAGCTTGCCCAGGTGCAGCCGCGCAACTTCCTCGTCCAGCTTCTTGTCCAGCATGTACACGCCGACCGGATGCTCCTTGCTCCACAGGTCCATCTGTGCCAGCGCCTGGTTCGTGAAGCTGTTCGACATCACGAAGCTCGGATGCCCCGTCGCGCAGCCCAGGTTGATCAAGCGCCCCTCGGCCAGTAGGAAGATCGTGTGGCCGTCCGGGAATGTGAACGCGTCCACCTGCGGCTTGATGTTCAGATGCACAATCCCCGGCCACTCCTTAAGCTGCTTCACCTGAATCTCGTTGTCGAAGTGACCAATGTTGCACACAATCGCCTGGTCCTTCATCTTGCTCATGTGCTCCGCCGTGATGATCTCGCAGTTGCCGGTACACGTCACGTAGATGTCCGCGTGGGGGAGAGCATCCTCAACCGTGGTAACCGTGTACCCCGCCATGCAGGCCTGAAGCGCGCAGATCGGGTCAATCTCCGTCACCCACACCCGCGCATGCTGGCCGTTCAGCGACTCAGCCGACCCCTTGCCCACATCGCCATAGCCGCAGACCAGCGCGATCTTGCCGCTTATCATCACGTCCGTCGCGCGCTTGATGCCGTCCACCAGCGACTCTCGGCAGCCGTAGATGTTGTCGAACTTGCTCTTGGTCACGCTGTCGTTCACGTTGATGGCCGGGAAGAGCAGCTCGCCCTTCTCCATCATCTGGTAGAGGCGGTGAACGCCGGTGGTGGTCTCTTCACTCACGCCTTTGATGCTCGCTACGATGCGGTGGAAGAACGTCTTGTCCTCCGCCAGGCACTGCTTCAGCGTCTTGTTCACGATGGCCAGCTCTTCGTTGTCGGTCGGCTCATCCAGGATGGCCGCGTCGTTCTCCGCGAAGTAGCCGCGGTGGATCAGCAGGGTCGCATCGCCGCCGTCGTCCACTATCAGGGTCGGGCCGTTTCCGTCCGGCCAGGTGAGCGCGCGCTTGGTGAAATCCCAGTACTCGTCCAGCGTCTCGCCCTTGAACGCGAAGACCGGGACGCCCGACTGAGCGATGGCCGCCGCCGCGTGGTCTTGGGTGCTGAAGATGTTGCAGCTAGCCCACCGCACGTCCGCGCCAAGCTCCACCAGCGTCTCGATGAGCACCGCGGTCTGGATGGTCATGTGCAGCGAACCCATGATGCGCGCGCCCTTCAGCGGCTTCTGGGGGCCGTACTTCTCGCGGGTGGCCATCAGCCCGGGCATCTCCTTCTCGGCGATGTTGATCTCCTTGCGCCCGAAATCTGCCAGGGTGATATCCTTCACGAAGTAGTCCGTAGCGGGTGATATGATGCTCATGTCGAGTAAGTCCTTTCGCGTGGTAGACGAGCGCGTGCGGACCGCGCCCCTCAGGATGCCAATACTATACCCTTTCCGCCGAGGTTTTTCAATGGCGGGAGCATTGCGTGGGGAAACGGGAGCGCAGTCCGCATTTGGACAGCACGGCAAAAACGGGAGCGCGGACGTCCTCGTCCGCATCTGGACAGGGGCAACGCCCCGACACATTGTCAGCATAGGGCAACGCCCTATGGCCAGGACAGAGAGAACCCGAAGGGCTGAAGGCTCGATCTATCCTAGCCATAGAGATAGGCCGGGCTTACAGCCCTTGTTCTCGTTGTACCTGCTAGTCCTGGGCCTTCAACCCAGGCTGCCGATGTTACGCGCCCTTGGCGCTGACAGCAGGAACGCTGACCGGAATCATCATACCGTTTCGGCGGAGACTCATCCCTAGCCTGGATTATCCATGAAATGAATAATCCAGGGCCTTCAGAGCATCATTCACGCTGTTCGTGAATCATGCGGCCTAGCGCGGTTCTTGAGCAGACTAACGCGGAGGTTGAGTGGTGGCTGGCGGAGGGGCATTTGACACCCATAATCGCTATTTACAGACTTTGGATGAGATGTTATACTAAGAAACATAGTGATGGCGGGTCAGTTTGCAGGAGGCAATCATGAGAGAGAATATCGAGAAACTGGTAAAGGGTGGGGCAACTGTCGGGGTATACGGCGCATGCGCAGCGGCACTAATCGCTGCAGCCCACTCCGGTGCCAGTGGAGTATCGCCTTTCTTTCCATTTCTTGTTATGGTGGGCGGCAGTGTGTTTGCTAATATCCTTGATCGCGCCGCTCACGGACAAAGCATTAGTGATGAAGAACTGCGTCAGGTCCTGGATACACCGGAGCAGATAGAGGCCGTTCGCTTATTGATGGAACAGAATGGTGACGCTGTCTACCGTGTGCTAGAGGACCTTGGCATAGACATACAGGCTGGCATGGATGAAACCAACCTCCGACTGGCAGAGATACAGGAGACCCAAGCAGATACTCTGGAAAACGTCATCTCGGTTCGTGCCGAAAGTGCCGATGTTTCTGCCCTGATGATAGCCAAGCTTAATGCTATCCTGCTGCGGTTATCACACGATGTGGCAATCGAACCCGACCACGAGGAGATACTCAAAGCCTATGCAGAAGCTATCGCGAACAAACCCTCCTATACGCGAATGAATGCCGGAGGCATGAGTGCCGAGAGTGGAAACCTGGCAGGGAAACCACTGGAGCCAGATATCGAGGATACATTCGTCGAGCCAAGTCTCGCACGATCCGCTTCGCTCTTCGAAGCAAGAGCGGAGATTGTGGGATTGCTTCAGCAATGTCATGATGAAGACGAAACGAGTTCTGCACGTGATGAGGCAAGAAGGCGGGTATTGGGTCTGCAGGGCAAGACATGGGAATCTATGCGACAGGGAGATAGCGCATGTTCAGCGCGTGAGGCGTTGGCGGGAAAAGAAGCTGTCGTTATACTCGGTGATCCCGGGAGCGGTAAGAGCACACTGCTACGGTGGCAAATGGTGGAACACGCTGCGACAATCGCGCAGGGCCTCGACGGGCCAATCCCTGTATTCATACCTATCGGCGACTACGCCAACGCATGTGAGAGCAAACTCGAAAAAGGTCTACTCATTCCACTCCAACACTACCTGCCAGACAGGCTAGAGACGGAGCACCATGGCATGGGTAAGGTGCTTGAGCGTGCGCTCCTCCCAGATGGCTGCGGCGTGATGCTACTGCTGGACGGATTGGATGAAGTGCCGCACGATCTGCGACTGAAGGCTGCACATGGCATTCAGGATTTCATCGCCGTTCACACTGGCGATGATAAGCGAAGTCGCGTTGTGGTGTCATCCCGCTTCTTCGGATTCCAGGAAGCTCCGATTGGCGAACCGGCAATACACTTGGCTATTATGCCTTTCGATGATGAGCAAATCAGAACCTTTGCAAAACGATGGTGCGCTTGGGTGGAGGGATACCTTCACCCGGATAGACATGAACCCTCTGTGGCGCTGGACAATGCCGAGCGGTTGCTGAGGATATTATTTGCAAAGCCACAAATCACGGCCCTAGCCAGAAACCCTTTGATGCTAAGCATGATCGCTGTCATAGAACGCAGTGACAAAAGATTGCCTGCGCGACGAGTGGAGTTATATGACATGACTCTGCGACGGCTGATGACCAGATGGCATCACCTAAGAAGCGAAGTATCTGAGCGAGAGGAGTTCCGTGTTGATTTCAGTGAAGCATGCCAGATATGGGCGCCTATCGCACGCTGGATGCACGAGGTTGGCACAGGTGCGGTGTACGAAAGCGAGTTGAAGGCTCGGCTCAACACTCGTCTGAAGGAACTGGAGCGGGACGAGGATGCAAATGAGTGGCTGACGGTTAGGGGCGACAAGTGCTGTCTCCTACAAGAACGCGGCCCGGGTATATTCGGATTCCTGCACCAGACCTTCCAGGAATACCTGGCAGCCATGGATATTAACACAGATGATGGTTTTGTCCCTCAACTGCGTGAATATGTTTCTAGCCCACATTGGCAAGAGGTTATTAGGCTTGCTTGCGGCTTCCTGGGAGTCATCTGTGTTCCACCGAATAAGAAGGCGGTTAGTGATCTGCTTGTTCAAGTGTGGCATAACGGTTCAGAATTCGAAGGACTTCTGCACAGGGATCTGTTTCTCGCTGCCAACTGCTTATCCGATGACGTAAGACCGAGAAGGGAAATCCAAGAATCCATAGTAAACGAGTTGCTCAGCATAGTTGCTGCTGATCCTGTGCTTGTGGTAGTGGAGTCATGCTTAGGGCTATTGATCTCCAACTCAGACGTAACACTAAGTTCCGAACTGCTCAGTCAGGTCATAGAGATTGTTGGGGCTACGGACGATTGGGGCGTTATGGTACAGCTCAATCAGATCTTGGGGGCACAGAGCACGCATGGTACTCATCCAAGATTACTGGAATTGGTGCAGCATGAAGACTGCAATGTGAGGATCACCGCGCAGACAGCTATATGGATGCGCACCCGAGAGGAAGACAGGCTACGTGCAATACTGAAAGACCTGCACAATGCGGTCCATCGTGATGAGATCAAGGAGTGTGTAGAATGAAGTGTGCTTTTGCCTAACCTTCGGTCGTAGGATATACTTACGAAGGAAAGGACAGAAAGCGCAACATGGCACTACTGAGCAGAGAACAGATCAAGGAACTGATTAGGGAACGGAACATCAAGACT
>JANYKG010000136.1 GCA_025358205.1 Armatimonadota bacterium | reverse complement strand
CGCCGGACATCATCAAAGGTTACCGATACGATTATACCATCACACGGAGCTCAGTTGCTCGGACGACACATGGAAAAAATCGGGGGGGTCTGCACCCATCTGTGCCTCCTTCGGACTTGCCTGGAGAATTCTCAAGCAAATCCAGAGAAAAACTGCGCGGAAGAGAACCGGTTGAGCAGGTCTTTTGTAACATCCGGTCAAACCCAGTCCAAAGGAGTTTGTCACAGAATGAAGCCGAGTACAAAGCAAAACCACGCTCACATTGTCATATCGTGAGAGTGGGGAACCGCATATGTACGCACCGATAGAGGGGCATAAGACTTATCAATACTCGTGGAGAAACTGTGCCCTCCGGAAAAACCGACGGCATCTTTCTCCAGTCCAAAGGCGTTATGTGTCAACGAGGCGATTCGTCGAAATGGGGCTCTGTCCCCTATTTTTTCATCAGCGATGATGACTTCCATTTCATGAACATTTACGGTCTCGCGAACCTTGCATTCAGTCACTCGAGTGTTTGAGCGTCCATAGGACTTCGCACGCCCCCTAGCCGTAGTACTTCTTCAGCCAATCAGGCAGCTTCTTCTTTTCGATCATTTTCTTGATGAGATTCGGCATGCTGGCAAACTGCTTCAGGCACAGGTTGCATTCTTCTTCGGTCAGTGTCAATGTGGCAGGAAGGCAATGGAAGACCATCCCATCCATCGAACCGGCCATGTTTCTGAGCTTGCCGCAGGGGAACTGGTCGCAATCGACGCAGCTATCCACGCCCTTTGCCATCGCACAAGGCCTCACCTCACAGCTCTTGTCGGCGATCTGCCCGCCGCCGCGGCAGCCGCAGCACTTGACGTTCTCAGCGGTATACTGTTGGTGACCGAAGTACTTCCTCCAGCCATCTACCAGCTTCTGCCTGACTTCTGGATCATCTGAGCGAGCTGCGCACGAACCGCAGTCGTAGCCGCAAAATCCCATCTGTTCGTCTTGTTTGCACATATCTACCTCTTGTCCACGCGTCCCCGTGTCGTCTCGTCTCCGTAGGTTCGACGTTGGACGTTCGAAGTTCGAGCCGCGCCCCGCCCCGCGTCCCCGTGTCTCCCAGTCCCCGTGTCTCTATTGTCCCGACATAGAGTACGGTCCCTGGCCCATCGCCTTCTTCTGGGCTTCGAGAGCAATCCGGTCAATCTCGCGCTCCTGGTCGTCGGTGAGCGGCTTCGGGTGGTGCTCGGCGAGAATCTGCCGTGCGCGCTCGTTCGCACGCTGACGCATGTCCAGCCCGCCGCCTGTCATCCACGGCGTCCACTGCTCGCGGTTCGTGACCCGCGGGAACCAGGTGTGCGGGCGCATGTACTTCACAGTGTGCTCGTGCGCCAGGTAGTTGCCGCCGATGCCGACCTCCTTGATCACGTCCAGCCCGATGGTATCCGCGTTCACCTCCACGCCCTGGACGATTCTGAACGCCGCGCCGAGGATCTCGTTGTCAATCACCGCCTGCTCGTAGCTGGCGAGGAGCATCTGCTCCATCATGCCGATGCTGAGGTGGACAAAGTTCACGCCTGCAAGCGAGTTCGTGAGCACCTGAAGCGCGCGCTCGTAACCCGCCTGTGCGTCCGGCAGCGTGGAGTCAATACCCGTGCCGCCCTGGAACGGCAGCTTGTAGAAGTGAGCCATCTGCGCGGTGGCCGCGTGAAGCAGCCCGGTCTCGGGCGCGCCGCCACTGTAGTCGCCGTTCGTCATGGTCATCAGCCCGGACGCAATCGCGAAGGTACACGGGTTGCCGGGGTTCACGAACTGGGCCAGGCAGATGCCGGTCAGCACGTTCGCGCACTCCTCCACCAGCGTGCCGGCGATGGTCATGGGCGTCGTTCCGCCGGGCATGGAGTCCACCTCGATGTACAGCGGTATGCCGAACTTCGCGCACTCGATCAGCTCGTCCACGCGCTCGGCGGAGTGAATCAGCGGGCTCATCATGCAGATGACGACCGTGAACAGCGGATGCTCGCGGATTGCCTTCTCGCTGCCCTGGATGACCTTCGCCATCTCCACCTGGTCGCGGATGCTGACCGCCCACTGCCCCTGCGAGTAGTAGTTGCGGTTGGTGTTCTTCATCACCGTCGCCCAGAGGATTCGGTCGAACCCGGGCTGCGGGATGTCCTGCGGGACCACCAGCGCATGCATGATGTGCAGGTTTTCGAGGCCGTCCAGTAGCCGCGTCAGGTCGGTTAGGTCCTGGAGCGTGGCCTCTCGACGAACGCCTTCGAGATCGAGCACTGTCAGCGCGGATGACCCGCCGATGGTGTAAACATCCTCCAGGTTCACGTACACGTCGTACTCGGGCGTCTTGCCGTAGAGCGTGAACTCGCTCGGCGCGGCGCTAAGCGCCTTGTTCAGCACGTGCTCTGGTATGCGCACGACCTGCTTCTCGAAGTCCACGGCGCAGCCGTTGTCGCGGTAGATTTCCAGCGCCTGCCTGTGCTCCACCTGCACGCCGACCGTACACATGATCTCAAGCACCGCCTGGTGAATCTGTCTCATATCGCTCTCGGACAGCACCTTAAGCTGCCCGCCCTGCAATCGTCTAATCGGCATGGAAACCTCCTGGGAAATGGTCAAAAACAATGGTTAGATGGTCATATGGTCAGATGGCCGGGTGAGACCATGCGACCATTCTGTACCATTAGACCATGCTCTTCCTATATCATCGCTCCCGCCACCTTGCGCACGCCTTGTGCGATCATGTCGAAGTCGTCATCGGTCATTTGCGGCGGGAATCGTCCATTTTTTTGAGCAGCCACGCTACTGTTTTCTTCACTTCCGGATCTCTGCTATTTGCCATGTGCTCCAATTTGGACCCTTCGTTTTTCGCGATCACTCGTGCCAGCACCCACTGAGCAACCGTTCTCTTATGACGGTCTGTTCCCCTCGCGTCGTTGCCCATTACCTTAATCACTTTTTCATTGCCTATCTCTACTAGGATGAATGCCGCTCTGTTGTCTCCGGGATATGACTCATTGCACGAATAGGCATTCTTCACCAGCGCCACCACGTCGTGCCGACTAGAGGCCACTTCAAGGGATCTGCAATCATTGAAGCTACGGATCCCCGCGTATCCGAAGAAGCCAATCACCGTGATCACCACAAGAATCCAGAAGGCGTCGCGGTCGAACTTCTCACGCCTGACTAATCCGTAAATGACGGCGCCGATGAAGAAGAGCGCGACCAGCAGGGCTGCTGCCCCAAGGATCACGGACAACCACGGGAGTGGAGGAGCGCGGAACTCCTGAATTCTAGTCAGCGCAATAAAGGCCGCGGCCCCAACAACTGCGGGGTCGCGCTGATGAGCAAGCTTAATCAGCGGCGGGACTGCAAGCGGCTCGTGCAGATTGCCGAGTATCTCGGCCGCCGAAGCCCGTACCGCCGCCTGTCTGTTTTCCAGCAATGACAGCACCCGTCTTGTAGCAGTCAGGTTCAGTGGATGCTCCGCAGATCCCGCAACTATCACGTCGTGCATTGAGCTTCTCGCTTCCGACACAACATCAGTGGAGCTATCCTGCAATCCCACGGTCAGGACATTAAGACAATTGTCGCCTTCTATCCTCGCTATCGCGCGAACAGCCGCTATTCGTTCATAGGAAACACCGGTCCGAAACAACTTCATCAGGGGCTTAGTCGCCCTGTGATCTCTGATGCGTCCGAGAGCCACCGCCGCTTCCGTAGCCGGAGATGTACTAGGTTCCCCGCTCGATGCTGACTCGAACTCCTCTGCGTTCTTCCCATGAGGCCTGGTCTCCGACACCCATACCAACGGTGTGCGGTCGTCCAGCATCTTGACGAGCCCAGGCACGGCGGCTCTCACAGCGAGATTGGTCGGCAGCGAGCTGGCTGCCTCCACACGGACCTTCTGGTGGGGGCTGTTAAGTTTCTGGATCAACTCCTCTTCGAATTCCGCGCATACGCCATGTGCGAGGGCACACGCGAGACACATAGCAAGGATCGCAGCAAGGGTACTCACACTTATGCGACCCACAGGTGTGCGGGTGGTACTCATTGCCAGTTTTGCTCTCATTGCCATCACCTTCCCTGAGAGCCAACCACCAGTCAGAGGTTCGCTCATTACAGCATCGCTCCCGCGACCTTGCGGACATCTTTCGCTATCATGTCGCAGTCCTCGTCCGTCATCTGCGGCGAGAATTGTCCATTTCTTTGAGCAGCCAGGCTATTGTATTCTTCACTTCCGGGTCTCTGCTATTTGCCATGTGCTCCAATTTGGACCCTTCGTTCTCCGCGATCACTCGCGCCAGCACCCACTGAGCAACCGTTCTCTTATGACGGTCTGTTCCCCTCGCGTCGTTGCCCATTACCTTAATCACTTTTTCATTGCTGATCTCTACTAGGATGAATGCCGCTCTGTTGTCTCCGGGATATGACTCATTGCACGAATAGGCATTCTTCACCAGCGCCACCACGTCGCGCTTGCGAAAGGCCTCCTGAACGGATCTGCTATAATTGAAGTCCCTGATTCCAGCGTATCCGAAGAAGCCAATCATCGCGAGCACCACGCAAACAGGGATATTGTCGTAGAACTTATCAGTTCGCCTGACCACTCTGTAAATGAAGACACCGATGCCAAAGATCGCTAACAGCAGGCCGACTATCCCAAGGATTCCGGACACCCACCGGAGTGGAGGATCGTGGAGGAAGTCCTGAATTCTATCCAGTGCCATCGTCCCCGCGTCCACACCATCGAAATGGTTGCTCTTATGAGCAAGCTCAGATAGCGACGGGACTGCAAGCGGCTCGTGCAAGTTACCGAGTACCTCGGCCGCCGAAGCCCGTACGTCCGCCCGTCTGTCCTCCAGCAATGACAGCGCCCGTCTTGTAGCAGTCAGGTCCAGTGGATGCTTCGTAGCGGACTCAAACATCACATCGTGCATGGAGTCTCTTGCTTCCGAGGCAATATCATCTGATTTATCTTTTAACGCCTCGATCAAGAGATTAAAGCTATTGTAGCCTTCTATCATCGCTAGAGCGTGAAGCGCCGCTGTCCGTTCATAGGATACACCGTTCCGAAACAACTCCGTCAAAGGCTTAGTCGCCCTGTGATCTCCGATATGCCCAAGAGCCACTGCGGCTTCCATAGCCGGAGATGAACTAGGTTCCCCGCTCGATGTTGACCCGAACTCGTTTGCGTTCTTCCCATGAGACGAGATTTCCGACGCCCATACCAATGGTGTGCGGTCGTCCAGCATCCTGATGAGCCCAGGCACGGCAGTTCTCACATCTGCCATGTCCTGCAGTTCCCAGGCTGCTAACACGCGGACTTTCCGGTGGGGGCTGTTCAGTTTTTGGATCAACACCTCTTTGGCTTCACCCTTGGTCTCCTCTGCGCATACGCCGGTTGCGATTGCACACGCGAGACACATAGCAAGGATCGCAGCGAGAGTACTTACACTTATGCGACTCGCAGGTGTGCGGGTGGTACTCATTACAACATCGCTCCCGCGACCTTGCGCACGCCCTTCGCTATCATGTCGCAGTCGTCGTCGGTCATCTGCGGCGGGATGTCAATCTGAATCGAGCGGCTAAGGTAGGCCAGCGTGTTCGGGCACATGTCCTGCGAATACTCCACCTCTTTGCCGTAGAACGGGCAGGTGTACGGGCACCCCTCTGATGTCGCCGAGACCTTCTCGATGATGTGCTTCCAGTGCGCGTAGACATGCCAGTCCGGTATGCCCTTGTCGAAGATGCACTCCGCGCCGATCCCCTCCGCCTGAAGCGCCTCGGAGAAGCGGGCCGTGATACTGCTGTCCGGCATGAACATCACCAGCGTGATGGCAGTGTCGCCCTCGGGGTCGTTCAGCCTGCGGAACGTGAGGCCGGGCAGATCGCTGATCTGGTCCTTGATCCGTTTCTTGTTCGCGCGCATCCTGGCCAGCAAACCGTCCAATTTCCGCACCTGAGCCAGCGCCACCGCGCCGGTCAACTCGCTCATGCGGAAGTTGACGCCGGGGAAAACCTCGCCTTCGTATCTGGGAAGGCCGTAGCGGTCCGGACGCCAGCACGCCGCGGTGTCGTGGTACGCCTGCGCTCGGTCGTAGAGCATTGGGTCGTTGGTGGTGACGATACCGCCCTCGCCCGAGGTGATGATTTTGTGGTACTGGAGGCTGAACGCGTTGATATCGCCGAAGCCGCCGAGCCTTCTGATTTGGGATTTGGGATTTCGGAGTTCGGAGTTCAGATCTTTCGTTCCTTCCCCAGGGTTTTCAATCCGCATTCCGCAATCCGCATTCCGCATTCGATAGGTGCCTCCGCACGCCTGCGCAACGTCTTCGATGACCTTGATGCCGTGCTTCTTCGCGATTGCCATGATCGAATCCAAGTCGCATGGAGCGCCGCGCATGTGAACCGCGATGACCGCCTTGGTCTTGTCCGTGATCTTGGCTTCCATGTCCCTGGGGTCAATGGTGAGCGAATCGTCCACCTCGACGATGATGGGAATCGCCTTGGCCCCCAGGATGGACGCCGCGCTGGCGAAGAACGTGTAGCCGGGTACCAGCACCTCGTCACCGGGGCCGACGCCGACCGCCACGAGCGACGATATCAGCGCCGATGTGCAGGAGTTGACCGCGAGCGCGTGCTTCGTGCCGATGAGATCCGCGAAGTCCAGCTCAAGTTGGCGGACCTTGGACGGGAAATCCTCCGGGCCGTAGTAGCGGAATAGGTACTTGCGGTCGAGGACTTCGAGAACCTCTTTCCGTTCCTCGTCGCCGATCTCCATCCCGCCGGGGTACATGGGGATGGTCTTTGTGGTCTTGGCTTTCGGCCCGCCGTCTATGGCTAGTTTCTCGTTCATGGCTAACCTCCAGAAGGAGTAATGCGATCTGGTAAACTCTACCATAGAGGTGATGAAACTGCAATGGGTGGGTCTGATGAGTGATGAGTGGCGGCGACTGACGAGTGATGAGTGATAGGCGGGGTGACAGGACGTCCCGGTCACCCCAGAGTTAAATCACGGAAGTGACAGGACGTCCCGGTCACTCCGCGAATC
>JANYKG010000134.1 GCA_025358205.1 Armatimonadota bacterium | reverse complement strand
CGCCGGACATCATCAAAGGTTACCGATACGATTATACCATCACACGGAGCTCAGTTGCTCGGACGACACATGGAAAAAATCGGGGGGGTCTGCACCCATCTGTGCCTCCTTCGGACTTGCCTGGAGAATTCTCAAGCAAATGCACAGAAAAACTGCGCGGAAGAGAACCGGTTGAGCAGAATCACGCTCACATCGTCAAAATATGAGCGTGGCGCGGTTCACAGACATGAACAAGCAGAGATAAGTCACAACAATATGATGGTGGAGGAGATGTTCCCTCCGCAAGAAGTGACGGCGGTTTTCTCTCAAGTCCAAAGAAATCGCTTCATCCATTATGCCAAGAGTTGTGATGGCGAAGGAATTGCCCTGCTACAAACAGATGGAGCCGAGATTCTCTAGGTCCAAAGGGCCGTCACGGCGAAACCCGGCCATTAAGCTATAATTTTGAATAGCCGTTTAACAGCCCCTATCATCCCGCCTCGGCCATTCCTGCATCCGGTCATGGAGAAATATCGCAAGGAGATTCTGGAGAACTACCGCCAGGCGATCCACGCCGCGGTGAGATAGTCTACGGTTATCTCACCGCGGCCCATTCCTTTCCACGAGCGCTCAGTGACAGGATCGCTGTTGACCTGAGTGGGAAATCGACACATGAGCATCAGAACTTCAGCTCTTGTTCATGAATCTCTCGATGAGTTCCACCCTGTCAGGACGTCCAAGGTCCTGGTTGTCGCGTCTCAGCCACTCCAGAGGGGAGACAACGACTTTCCGACCCATCCATTCCACTTCCATCAGTTGGCTCATATCGCGCCCCATCCAATCCAATTCCTTCGGCTGGCTCACATCGGGGGCATTCCTGAAAGCAAGACCGATGTTCGCGTGGACGAACAAGCCACCCAGCCCTGCCAGTACCCAGCTGTCGCATCGCTCTATCGGGTAGATGGTTTCGCCGAGGAAGAGCTGACGGACGCGGTCGAAATCAGACAGGTCAGGGAACATGATGTTGAGATCACGCGGGGCAACATCAATTCCCCAGATGGCCATGGCGGCGCTTCCGTTAATGTACCACCGTATCCCCGTGCCAGCCAGTTTCTCAATGAGAGCGGACAGGGCCTGTTCCCATGGCGCAGGCCGGATCTTCAGCAACTGCTCCAACGACTCGACGCCGTGTTTCTCAAAGTTGCCCGCAATGATCTCCATGTCAGGGACATTCGCGTACAGCTTCAGGAAACTATTCTCCACCTGCCAGTACAGGCCTTCGAGGAGACGAGATTGGCCATCCTCCGGAACGTCGTACACAACATAGGCGAACGCGGGAGGACTTCTCAGGACGGCTACTTTCATGGTCTGTTCCTTTCGGTTTCATTATTTCCGAATGTGTGCGCTTACATTCTGCAATCAAATAATACCAAGTCTCCCGCAGGGTGGTGTATGAAGAACTGGTCGCAATCGACGCAGCTATCCACGCCCTTTGCCATTGCACAAGGTCTCACCTCACAGCTCTTGTCGGCGATCTGCCCGCCGCCGCGGCAGCCGCAGCACTTGACGTTCTCAGAGGTATACTGCTGGTGGCCAAAGTACTTCCTCCAGCCATCTACCAGTTTCTGCCTGACTTCGGGATCATCTGAGCGAGCTGCGCACGAACCGCAGTCGTAGCCGCGAAATCCCATCTGTTCATCTTGATTTGCACACATCTACCTCCTGTCCACGCGAGATAACCCGTCTGAGATCCGGTCTTCCCGTTCTCTCGCTGATCATCTCTACGCTCACTCGCCCCATGATACGGCATTCCTGCGCCGAAGCAGTGGACCTACTGCGCCTGTCACACTGCAAACTTCGACGCGATAAAGAACAATACGCGCCAACTCAGTCTCGCAAATGATGGCGGAGGAGATGTGCCCTCCGCAGTAATGCTCTCCGTTTTTCTCCAGTCCAAAGGCCAGTTTGTCTGGAGAACAAGCTTCTCGATATTCGACGCTTCTACGATGATCCCATCTCGTACAGCCTTCTGAAGATGGGCCGCCAGCGCGTGTTGTCCAGAATGTTCGTGTTGTCACTCACTTGATCGATGCCACCGAAGCACCCATGGATAGCAAGCTGGGCGAGTTCCGGGTCATTGATCCGCGCCCTTATTGCCTCAAAAAGTGGCCCGCCACATACTTTGTAAGGGCGGCCTTTGAACGAAGCGTAGGTCATCTGAACAGGCTCGGTGATACCCAGCGCATTGTGCATAGCGCTTACGAGTTCCCAGGCGAACGGAAAATGCCTCTCCCGATCTTCCCAGGTCTGGGCGAGTTGTATCTCCCGCAGAACAGGAGCCAACACCTCAGCGCATTTCAGTCTACCGAATGCCTTTCCGAACAATTTGGGGTAGCACACGTATTGCTTTTCCATTAAGAAGCACAGCATCATAATATCTCTCACCAGTCTCGACGCGATAATCGCAGCGCCGATCTCGTCCCCCGAACTGCCCGCCCGTCCCATAAGGTGTTCCTCCTGCCCAATACGGCCCCAAGTGGCGAGGAGTAGATAGAGCCAGACATCTTTGGGATAGTAGGCAAACCGGTCACGAAACGCCTGTAAGCCGATGTCATCGTGATAGACTTCTCCCGATACTAAGTCGAGGAGCCTGTGCTGGGGAAATGTAAGCCAGTCGAGCGGTTCAATCTCGTCATCGATATTGAAGTTGAGGTGGGTGGACAACTCTCGCAGCGATGTTACGCATGTGCGACGAAACGACCATGACTCGCGTCCGTTGAGCTTAACTCCAACCTGATACCCATGGAATGTCGGTGCCAGGGCTTGGTCCAGCGTTTCCAGTATCGCGTCGCCATTTTTGGCCAGATCTTCCTCATGGAGGAAAATATTCACGAAAGGCCCCCAGTCGTGATCACGAGAGATCTCATCGTCAAGTCGCTTGATCTCGGAACCACCACCTAGGGCTGCTGCGGCGTAAGGCAACTGTGCGAAACTGCATTCCATAATGGGCATAACGGCCTTATGGTAGAACAGCTTGCACAAATCGAGGCAATGAACGAATTTGGACATTGGCAAGTCTCCCCGGTATACACGAGCATGCGACTATCCCATTGTATCGCCGAAATACAATCGGGAATCCAATCAATCTCTCGCGGAGAGAGCGAATTCGCTCTCAAGTCATTGAGATATCGAGATGCATTCATATTCTTACCACCTAGAAAAGCTGGCAAACACCTGTCCCCGTCTCCGTGTCCCATAGTCCCTCACACCCCCGACATTGTGTACGGTCCCTTCAGTCGGTAACTTCGGACGGTGCTCTGCCAGTATCCGCGGGTGCTCACTCCAGCGGCATGTAGAGATCGAGCTTCATGTCGTGGCCCTGGTCGTCCCCGAAATCCAGATGCTCCTCCAGCCATTGATGGCTGCCCAGCGCGTACGGGCTGATCGCCAGCCAGTTGTTCAGACGCTGCCACGCGCCCGGGATGGAACCGCCGTCCTCCACAGTCACGGTCATCACCGCATACTTGCCGCCCGGAACCGCCTTGGTCCCGATGCGTTCGTCGGTCACATCGAAGCCGTCATCCACCGTAACCCACACCTCATAGCCGTACTCCGTGGAGCCGGGGACCAAATCGTGAGGCGGATTCGGATTGTTGAAGCCGAAGTACCTGGTCTTCGCGCGGTCGGCATCCAGGCCAGCCTTCATCACCCACTCGCGCATCACGGCGAAAGCATCCAGTTCCGGCGTAGCACTGGTGTGGCGGTAAAATGCCACGCGCATGGGGCCGAGCGCCTTCAGCACCTTGATCTCAGGGTACTGCTCGGCCAGTTTCGGGTCCTGTCGTTCGAAATACGTGTCCATCACATTCATCCTCCTGACGTGAAATAGGGCACGTTGACGACGGAAGGCCAGCGGAGTCGTCCCGGCGAGCTGCTTGAACGTCCGGGTGAACGCCTCATGGCTTTCGAACTCATAGTCGAGCGCGATGTCGAGTATCCGGCGGTCTGTTTCAACCAATTCCTGTGCTGCCTCGCTGATGCGCCGGGCGCGTATGTACTCCTTCACGCGGTAGCCCGTCAGCGAGAAGAACAACCGGTAGAGGCTGGAGAGTGACATGCAGGCCTAGGCGGCGACATCCTGCAACTCAATGTCGTCCCTGAGGCGGCTTTCGATGTAGTCCACAGCCTGCTGTATGCGCTCGTAGTAGTTCATCTCGGTGCCCATTAACGCCAGTATAGCGCGACGGACGCTAGGAATCTTGATATTCCTTCGCATTGTTGTGGCGATCCGCAGGAGCGGCCGCTACGTCCCAGACATTGTATACGGCCCCTGGGCGATGGCGCGTACCTGAGCCTCCGCCGCAATGCGGTCAATCTCGCGCTCCTGGTCGTCGGTCAGCGGCTTCGGGTGGTGCTCGGCCAGTATCTGCCGGGCGCGCTCGTTCGCGCGCTGACGCATGTCCAGCCCACCGCCAGCCATCCACGGCGTCCACTGCTCGCGGTTCGTGATCCGCGGGAACCAGGTGTGCGGGCGCATGTACTTCACCGTGTGTTCGTGCGCCAGGTAGTTGCCGCCGATGCCGACCTCGTAGGCTTCGCGCCTTGCAGTCTGTTCCAGGGTCTCTCCTATCTCCATTGCGCCGCCCGGCAGACCCCATAAGCCGTTATCAGTTCTACGCTGAAGCAGGATTCTCTCCGCATCATCAACAACTATCACGCACGCGCTGCAGGCGATCAGCGGCCTGTTGCCGATCACCTTCCTGAGTTCCACGATGTAATTGGACACGCTGCCTCCTACCGGGCTATTCGGCCTTGAGAACCGCTAGAACCAGTCATCGGTAATCAGTGACCAGTTATCAGTATGTTTCACTCCGACTGGTCACCGATCACTGATAACTGATTACTTCCCGAGCTTCTCGATCGGCTGGCGGTTTCCGAAGGTCTGCACAGCCGTGTTCACCGGTTTTGCCCAGTGGATCGCGTTCGTGATCACCTTCATCACGGTTGCGTCCTTGTAAGTCGGGTAGCTCTCGTGCCCAGGCCTGAAGTAGAACACTTTGCCCCGTCCGCGATGCCAGCAGCACCCGCTTCGGAAGACCTCGCCGCCTGGGAACCAGCTCATGAACACCAGCTCATCCGG
>JANYKG010000098.1 GCA_025358205.1 Armatimonadota bacterium | reverse complement strand
GGACTGATTCAGGTAGGAAGCCAGGCTATGGCTGACCGGTACAGCTATGTATCCTTCATCGGCCTGTTCATCATGCTGACCTGGGGAGTCTCCGACCTGTTCTCTCGCCGGGTCCCCGCGTCCCCCAGTCTGCGTGTCATTCCCGTAATTGTGGTCATCATCCTCGCAGGGTGTACGTGGCGGCAGGCGGGCTTCTGGCGTGACAGCGTGACTCTGTGGACACACACTCTTGCAGTCACAACCGGAAATGCCACCGCGCACTACAATCTGGGAACTGCTTACGTCAAGCTAGACGCGTATGTCGAAGCTGTGGACTCCTTCAAGCAGGCGATACGTATTAACCCGGATTATGCCAAGGCACACTACAATCTGGGGGCTGCTTACGTCAAGCTAGACGCGTATGTCGAAGCTGTGAACTCCTTCAAACAGGCGATACGTATTAACCCGGATGATGCCGAGGCACACAGCAACCTTGGTAGCGTTTATATCAGCTTAGGCCGATACGCCAAGGCGGCAGATGAGTTCAGACAAGCGATCCACATTGATCCCCATTTGGCCACGGCGCACTACAACCTGGGTAAGGTTTACCACAGTATTGGCCGGTACGCCGAGGCGGCAGACTCCTTCACTCAGGCAATTCGCCTGAACCCGGCTGATGCTGAGGCGCACTATGACCTCGGCAATGCTTACGGCGCATTGAGAAGATACCCTGAAGCGGCAGATTCTTTCAATCAGGCAATCCGCCTGAACCCGGATTATGCCGAGGCGCACTTAAACCTGGGCTTCGCATATGTGTTGATAGGCAACAAGCCCCTGGCGATGCAGGAATACAAATCGCTGACGAAGCTGAACCCTGAAATGGCCAACAAGCTTCTCAATATCATCAACCGGTGATTCGAAGCTACTCATCCCTTGATCCACAGCACAACGAACACAAAATTGCGACCGGAGGAAGATAGTGGCGAAGAAATGGGATAAAGGCGCTCAAACCAATATAGCAATCCTCTTCCTTCTACTGATTACTATCACGGCTTATCTGCCGGCGCTGCGAGCCAATTTTGTGAACTTCGATGATGACAAGTATGTGATCGCGAACCCCAACTTGCAAGCAGGCCTGACAGCCGAGGGATTCAAGTGGGCGTTCAACATGGGATACCAGGGCAACTGGCACCCGCTGACATGGATGTCCCACATGCTGGACATTGCGCTTTTCGGGCTGAACCCCGTCGGTCCACATGCAGTGAACCTGCTACTGCACCTGGCGAACACTCTGCTGCTGTTCTTTGTGCTCAAACGCATGACGAAATCGCTCTGGAAGAGCGCGTTTGTGGCAGCGTTGTTCGCGGTTCACCCAATGCATGTTGAATCGGTAGCGTGGGTTGCCGAGCGGAAGGATGTACTCAGCACGCTCTTCTGGATGCTGACCATGTGGGCATATGTGCGGTATACCGAAGCGCCTGCGGTTAAGCGTTACGCGGTTGTGCTTCTCTGCTTTGCTCTCGGCTTGATGTCGAAGCCTACTCTTGTCACTCTGCCAATCGTTCTGCTTCTGCTCGACTACTGGCCGATGGGCAGGTGGTCCGGCGTGGCGTGGCGGCGGGTCAAGGAAAAGCTCCCGCTCTTCGCAATGTCGGCGGCTTCCTGTGTGATCACGTACCTGGCTCAGCAGAGAGGTGAAACAGTCCGGACATTCACTGAACTTCCGTTCGCATCTCGGATCGAAAATATGTTAACCACATATGTGAGCTACATTGCTAAGATGCTGTGGCCCGCTAAACTCGCCGTATTCTATCCACATCCGATCAGCATACCAATATGGCAAGCGCTGGCTGCGGTTGTGTTCCTGGCAACGGTAACGATACTCGTGATGCGGTCGGCGCAGAGCCGGCACTATCTCCTTGTGGGCTGGCTTTGGTATCTCATCGTTCTGATACCTATGATCGGTTTGGTGCAGGTAGGACGCCAGGCGATGGCTGATCGGTACAGCTACGTATCCTTCATCGGCCTGTTCATCATGATCGCGTGGGGAGCTTCCGACCTTTTCTCTCGCCGCGTCTCCGTGTCCCCCGGTCTGCGCGTCATACCCTATCTCGCTATCGTGATCCTCGCAGGGTGTACGTGGCGGCAGGCCGGCTTCTGGCGTGACAGCGTGACGCTGTGGACGCATACGCTGGCCGTCACCACCGGCAATAACACCTCACACTACAACCTGGGGAACACTTACGCCGAACTCGGAATGTATGCCGAGGCGATAGAAGAGTACAAGAATGCGATCCGCATTGCCCCAGATGTTGCCGATGTACACTACAATCTTGGCAACGCATATGCTGCGCTGGGTAGATATTCCGAGGCGGCAGAAAACTTCAAGCAGGAGATACGCATTAGGCCGGATTGTGTAGACGCGTACTCAAACCTGGGGGGCATTTACGCTAATCTCGGCAAGTATGCTGAAGCGGTAGACTCTTTCAAACAGGCGATACGCATCAATCCAAACTATGCCTTGGCTCACCTAAACCTGGGCTTCACCTATTTATCTATGGGCAACAAGCCCCTGGCGATGAACGAGTACAAGGCGCTGACGAAGCTGAACCCCGAAATGGCCAACAGACTCTTCGGTCTTATCAACAAGTAACTCGAACAGGTTAGTTGGCCCTTTTGTCCCACGCTCATTTTTCGAGAAAAACACTTGCTTCCTGTATTGCCATTTGTAGAACCCTGGTGTATAATTGCGCAAGGTGACCATATGGATGGCGAACTCGAAAAGATAGACTTACTGAGAAGCAGGTTCAAGGTCGGATATGACGACGCCAGAGGTGCGCTGCATGAAGCGAATGGCGACGTGGTGGCGGCGCTGTCCGTGTTGGAGCGGAAGCGTGGTGGGCGCAAGGATCTGCTGGTTCTCGGTGCGGCAATAGCAGACGATATCCAGAAGGCGATTGCCGGTGGGCCGATCAGACGGCTCAGAATCAAATATGGAAACAAACTCCTCCACGAAAGCCCTGTGGCCATCACCGCTGCTGCAGCGGCGGCGGTCGCACTGGCGGCATTGCTTATTTCCAGGCTGGTCATTGAAGTTGACAAAGACGAAGAAGGGACTGCCAAGTGAACAACCCTACACAGGATTCGCCGGCACACCTGCAACCGGATTTCCAGCACATGTCGGATGCTGAGGTAGTGGAATACGCTCAGGCCGGGCGTGGAGACGGCGCGGCTGAGCATCTCCTGTACAAGTACCGAAACCTGGTACGAAACAAGGTTCGATCATATTTTCTGGTGGGCGCAGAGAAGGAAGACCTGCTGCAAGTTGGCATGATAGGTCTGTGGCAGGCAGTTGTGGACTACCGCGCTGACAAGGCCATTTCGTTCCCGGCATTCGCCAGAATATGCATACAGCGACACATCATCACCGCTATCAAGACTGCAACTCGGCAGAAGCAGATACCGCTGAACACTTCTCTTTCTCTTGAGGCGCCGCCGGATGATTCCAGCTCAGAATGGAGTCTTTCAGATATACTAACATCTGACGAGACAATGGACCCGGAGGAACTGGTGCTAAGGCGCGAGGACTCCATGCTACTCCACGAAATGCTGCAGCAGATGCTGAGCGAGTTTGAATGGCGAGTGCTTACCGGGTACAAGGTGGGCAAGTCATACCGAGAAATCGCCAGCGAACTGCAGTGCAAGACAAAGTCCGTGGACAACGCGCTGGCCCGCATCAAGCGGAAGGTATCCACCACACCGTTTGAAGTGCTGGCCGACTGAAACGGAAGACTCAGCGCTAGGGAAAATCAACCTAGCCTTAGGTAGAGTATCAGCCGAATATAGTCGTAAGAGATGAACACCAAACCTTCCAGATACCTCCGCGACGTCGCAGAGACGTTGTTAATGACCGCAGTGGTCTTCCTTTTGCTTGTCACCTTTGTGGTTCAGGGCTACAAGGTGTCCGGCAGTTGCATGGAGCCGAACCTCTTCACGGGTGAACGGCTGCTAGGGAATAAGTTCATCTACCGCTTTGAGAAACCCGTGCGAGGCGATGTGGTCGTCTTCAAATACCCTGACGACCCGAAGCAAATGTTCATCAAGCGGGTGATAGGGCTGCCCGGCGATGTGGTGGAGATACGCAAAGGCACGCTTTACGTAAACTCCAAGCCGCTGGACGAGCATATCTACCGCAAGAATCCCGCGCACGGCGACTTCGGGCCGGAGAAAGTCTCCGCCGACCGTCTGTTTGTGCTGGGCGACAACCGCGACGAGAGCAACGACAGCCGATGGTGGGGTGAACTCCCCGCGAAGAACGTCCAGGCCAAGGCCTGGATCAGGTACTGGCCGCTGGGAAGACTCGCCGCTATCCCATAGGCATGTGGAGAAAGAGCGATGAACCCATGATGAGCATCCGCGCAGAACAAGAGGAACTTGAGCGTCGGAACCTAGCTCCGTGGGCTTCGCTCAGCGCCGAATCCGCCGGACGAGAGACGCCAGAGGAACCATGCCCCATTCGCACGGCCTACCAGCGTGACCGTGACAGGATCATCCACTGCAAGGCGTTCAGGCGGCTCAAGCACAAAACCCAGGTTTTCATTGACCCCGAAGAGGACCACTATCGCACACGCCTTACCCACACGCTAGAGGTATCGCAGATCAGCCGCACAGCAGCCCGAGCGCTGAAGCTGAACGAAGACCTGGTCGAGGCAATCGCGCTGGGTCACGACCTGGGACACACACCGTTCGGCCATGCAGGCGAGCGAGCATTGAATGAAATCTACCCCCGTTACGTACCCGGCGTCCATTTCACTCACTATGAGCAGAGCCTGCGTGTGGTGGAACTGCTGGAGAAAGACGGCAAGGGGCTGAACCTGACCGCCGAGGTGCGCGAAGGCATCCTGCACCACAGCAAAGGCAGCGGCGATCTCAGCTTCGGCGAGTGCGGACGTGGCACGCTTGAAGGGCGAATCGTTCGGGTGGCCGACCGGATAGCGTACATCAACCACGACATTGACGATGCAGTGCGAGCCGGAATGATAACCGAGGCCGGACTTCCCACCGAGTGCGGCGAGCTTCTGGGCCGCAGACCATCACAACGGATAGCGGCAATGGTGGTGGATTTGGTGGAGAACAGCCGTGGCAAACCTGAGATCATTATGAGCGAACCCGTGGTGGACAGCATGAACACGCTGAAGGACTATCTGTTCGAGCACGTGTATGGACCATCAGCGGTAGGGCCAAGGGTAGACGAGTTGCGAAAGGCTGAACACCTGATAATGGAACTGTTCGCTTTCTACTATGAGAAGCCTGAGATGCTGCCGGAGCGAAGGCAGGCTGAGACGCAGACACCAGAGGGCCGGGCGCGGGTAGTGTGCGACTTCATCGCCGGTATGACGGATCGCTACGCACAGCGCCAGTACGCCGAGCTTTTCCTGCCTGAGTCGTGGGGCGGATTCTGAGAAATCCCAAGCTACAAACCCAACTGAGCGATAGTTTTCATGGTGATGAACAGGTGATGCGGGTCGTCATCGAGTTGTGTGAATCCGTAGTGCAGATAGAAACTGCGGGCGGAATCGTCCAGCGCCTCGACGTAGACTGCATAAGCGGCAATCTCACCTCGTGACGTCCGATACGCGCGGACAAGGGCATCAACAAGCAGATGTCCGCCGATGCTCTGACCTTGGAAAGCTTTGTCCACGGCCAATCGGTCGAGGAAGACGACCGGGATGAAGGGTACACCGAGCCTGTCCACCAGGGACGCGGTGTTCACGCCCGCCATCACCAGCGTGTAGAAACCAACTACACGAGTCTCATCTGGCGAAGAAGTTGCGACGAATGTGCGCCCGATGTCCCAAGTTGACCAAGTCGTAGCATAGGACTTCAGGAATACATTCAACTCGTCATTGCCGCAGTCGAACATGGTCAGGTCATGCGTCGCGTCGAGCAGTTGGATATTCATACTCTATCCGCTCTTCTGGTATTTTGCGGCAGCCTTCCTCAAGGCGGCGTTTGGCGCGGCGTCTTCGTCGAGTGCGCGGACAAACCGTTCGAGATCTCCGAGACTCAGAGTTATCACGGTATGTCTGCGAATGACTTCGTTGGCGGCATCGAGTGATCTCGTAATAATGAAGTCCGATAAACTCTGCCCTTGAAGGGCCGACGCTCTCAACAGAGCGTCTTTGTGTTCGGAGTTCAATCGAATGTCTATTCTTTCGTTTTTTTCTTTTGACGCAGCCATGAACAACCTCCCGGTGGCGATGATTCTCTCGACTGACCCTAGTGTACCATATTGTACGGTTGTTGTACACACGTTTTCGGAAAAACCAGTAATAATACCGGCTAACGGAGAGAAAAGGATTAGTCGTAGTTTGTGGAGGTAGCATTGGCAACGGCGGCGCACTATGCTATAATGTATACGGTACACTCAGTCAGAATGGCGTCTCGGTCACTCCGAGCGCCGGCCATTCTCAAACAACATACGGAGGTGGATATTATGAGTGTGAAGCAGCCTGTCAGGTGCAACTGCGGACAGCGAATTGTCACGAAAGATGTGACGCAGACCGGCTATTACCTGCGCATGATGGGGCCGAGCTTCGTTTATGTGAAATACCGGTGCTCTCGATGCAAGAAACTTGGCGAGCAGTTCGTCAAACAGGAAGATTGGGAAGCCGGCATACTGAACGATATTCCTATCGAGGTCAACGACGGCGAACGGCATAAGCTGACTAAGATGGGTCCGATAAGCATCCACGAGCAGATTGGTTTCCACTTCAGGCTGGAGAAGAACGAGGGATTGCGCGATCTGATAGTCGGAGTCGCTGACCAAAAGGCGGCAAAGTGGAGCAGATCTGACGAGACAGAGGATACAACTGCATAGTCTGAAGATCATTCATAATTGAACACAAGGCTCGACTCTTACGAGGGTCGGGCCTTTCTCGTATCAGAGGTCGTGCTACTAGTCATGAGAACGCCGTTCGATCTGCTCGATAAGGTTCTGGAATATGAAGCTGTGGAACGGGTAGACGGAATACCAGTAGACCTTCCCCCAGAACCCGGACGGTTGATAGTAAGCCCTCACCGACAGAGTGTTCGTTGCGTCGTCATTGGCCTCTACGCTGAACTCCAGCCATGCCCAGCC
>JANYKG010000039.1 GCA_025358205.1 Armatimonadota bacterium | reverse complement strand
TATTATTTGGACTGCTGCTAATCTTCATCAGCTTCAAATAATATGGAAACCGCTGAGATGGGCATGTACACATGAGGCAGCGACAGGTTGACTCCGGCCTTGGTCAGTACTAGTTCAGCCGCGTAGTTCAGGAAGTCAACTACCCGCATGTTCCAGAGCAGGGTGACGCCCACTATGACGAACAGCACACCTATGGGCGTAAGCAGAAGCCACCGCTTCACGCGCATGCCGGGATATAGCCATTTCAGGTTGCTCTTTAGCCTCGAAATGTCCATGTTATCCCTTGGTCACATCGCGGTGCTCGACGATCGTCCGGTAGCCTTTGTTAGAGAGGAACGCTCCCAGTTCGTTAGCCATGACGACTGATCTATGCCTGCCGCCGGTACAACCGATAGCGATGTTCAGATACGCCTTCCCTTCCCTCTCATACTGAGGAAGAGAGAAATCAATCAGATCCTCAAGTTTCTGCACGAACTCGCCGGACCGATCATCCTCCATAACGTACTCACGGACCGGTTGGTCTCTGCCGTCGAACGGACGCAACTCGGGAACATAGTGCGGGTTAATGAGAAACCGGACATCGAAAACAAGATCAGCATCAAGCGGTATGCCGTACTTGAAGCCAAAGGATGTCACCGTAATGATCAATCCGGCATCAGCGTTGTCCGAGCCAAAATAGTTCACGATCTCAGCCTTAATTAGATTGGGATCAAGGTTGGACGTGTCAATGATCTTGTCCGCGACTTCCTTGAAATCCACAAGCATGCGCCGCTCAGTAGCTATACTATCGAGTATGCCTTCGCACTGCTCGAACAACGGATGCCGCCGGCGCGTCTCCTTGAAACGTTGTATCAGCACTTCATCTGACGCATCAAGGAACAGCATTCGGGTGTTTCCATAGATAGAGGCGAGATTGGGCAGCGCATCTATGAGTTCGCCAAATCCGGAACCCGACCGCACATCCACTACAGCCGCAATGCGCCCGCGGTGACCACCGCATTTCTCGCAGAGTTCCTTCAACTGGGGCAAGAGTTTCGGCGGGATGTTGTCAACGCAGTAGAACCCCATGTCCTCAAACGCGCGTATCGCCAGTGTCTTTCCTGCACCGGACATGCCGGTTACGATAACAAGCTGCATGATGTCACTCTTTCATTCCTGTGATGTTGTTCGCTAACCCGGTTATGACGCTCATAACCACCGAACCGAAAAGCGCCGGTAGAAATCCTTCGACTCTGAATCCTGGCATCCACCCACTGCCTACCAACCAGAACATCAATGCGTTTATGATAAGTGAAAACCCACCTAGTGTAAGGCAGCTCAACGGCACAGTAAGCAACAAGACGAGGGGCTTGATCACTGCGTTTACCATCGCAAGCATGGCTATTGTATACACCAGCGGCTGCCACCCAGGTTCAAGAATGATACCGATATTCCACGCCTTTGCCAGTACATACGTAAGGTAGAGCGCAATAGCGCTGACTGTTGCTCTGAACAGCAACCCTTTCATGATTCACCGTCCCTTCTTCTATAAGGCGGCTGAATATGCTCCAAGTTGAGAAGTCGTACCTTCCAGTCTACGCCGCATCCGAATCCGCCGAGTTCTCCGTTCGCCCTCACAATTCTGTGGCAAGGAACTATCACCGGCACTGGATTTCTACCCAGGGATTGACCAACAGCCCTTGCGCCGCCGGGAACTCCCACGCTCACAGCCACGTCACCGTAGCTCACAACCTCGCCGTATGATATGTCGCGGACTGCAGACCACACCCTGCGGTCGAAATCGCTTCCCTTGCTCAAATCAAGGTCGCAGTCAAACTTCACCGATTTGCCCGTAAAATACTCGGCGATTGAGTCGGCTTGACCTGAGAAATCATAATCAGTTTCTACGTATTGCGTGCCATTTCCTTCTCTTGCCTCCAGCAGTGCCAGCTCGCGGGACGATACAGGCAATCGCAGTTCCGCAATCCGCCCATCGGTTCCGCTGACGGCGCACCATCCCATGGCAGTATTGAATGCATAAACCAGTATTGTCATGTCAGCCTCTTCATTCAGGGATTCAGCGCCTCGATTACGGCCTCTGCGGATGAGCGTGTCATATCAGGTACGGATAGTAGTTCCTCCAGCGTGGCGCGCCTGACCCCGGCCAGCGATCCAAATTTCCGAATAAGCGCTTTTCGCCTCACATCCCCTATACCCGGAATTCCGTCCAGTACCGACTTCTTGCTAGCCTTCTCGCGCAGATTGTGGTGATAGGCAACCGCGAACCTGTGCGCCTCATCGCGCATCCTCTGCAGAAGCCGGAGCGCAGGTGACTCCCTCGGCAGCAGAATCGGATTCAGGCGGTCGGGTACATAGATTTCCTCAATCCTTTTCGCTAGAGAAATGACGGAGATGGAATAGTTCGAATTCTCTACAACTTCGACGGCGACATTGAGCTGTCCCCTACCCCCGTCTATCACCATGAGATCGGGAATAGCCGCGAACTTCGGATCATTCCCGGCAGCGGCCAGTCTGCGAGAGATCACCTCTCTCATCATGGCGTAGTCGTCCGCCTGATCCACTGTCTTGATCTTGAATCGGCGATACTCCGCCTTCGCAGGTACGCCGTGCTCGAACACGACCATGGAGCCGACCGCCTCTCGCCCCTGGATGTTCGAGATGTCATATGTCTCGATCCGCGCAGGAATGCTCTCAAGACCGACCGCATCCATTAGCGCTTCCAGATCACTGTCTGCATTCTCTCTTGCGCTATATGCGTTCGAACGCGCCCTCTCCATCGCAGAAGCAGCATTTTCCGCAGCCATTTTCACAAGATTCTTTTTGCTTCCACGCACAGGATGAACGACTCTAACCTTAGATCCTCTTGTGATGGTCAGCCACTCCTGCATAAGTTCCAATTCTTCAAGTTCTTCCGATACGATTATCTCCGGCGGCACATAGGTGGCGTCACGGTAGAACTGCTTCAGGAACTCGCTCAGGATTTTATCGCGCGTTTCGTCTGCCACGCCCTCAAGGAAGAAATGCTCCTCCCCAAGCAACTTGCCGGAACGGATCAACAGCGCCTGCACACATGCCGACACGCCGTCTGCGTAAACTGCCACAACGTCCTGATCCACCATCTCAGTGCTTATTGCCTGTTGCTTTTCTACTGTATGCCTGATGGAATCCACTTGGTCTCTTAGTTTTGCGGCGCGCTCAAACTCCAGTTTATCAGCCGCCTCCAGCATCTCCGCTTCAAGCCTCGTCATCACCGACTCCTGCCTGCCATCAAGGAACAGGCATGTGTTTGCCACGAGTTCGGCATACTCTGCTTGTCGGATCAATCCGGCGCACGGTGCATCACATTGCCCCATGTGGTGGTTCAGACACGGTCTATCGGACTCTTCTCCGCCCAACTTCTTGCCGCAACTGCGGAGTCGAAATATCTTGCGAATGAGGCGCACACGCAGACGCATTGCAAGGCTATCTGCATATGGGCCGAAGTATCGGTTGCCATCCCGTTTTACACGCCGAGTGACTATCACGCGCGGGAACGGTTCGGAGGTGGTTACACATAGATAGGGATAGTGTTTGTCGTCCCGCATCAGCACATTGTAGTGCGGGCGATACTTCTTGATCAGGTTGCACTCCAACATGAGCGCTTCCACTTCGCTCTCGACGATGATCCACTCTACGTCCCTGATCTTCTCAACCAGCGCTGCGACTTTGGCGGAATGAGACTGACCTTTCTGGAAGTATGAGCGCACCCGGCTACGAAGTGAGGTCGCTTTGCCGACGTAGATGACCTTACCGTGTTCATCCTTCATCAGGTACGCGCCCGGTTTCGCCGGAAGATGGGCTAGTGTCTCATCGAGATTGCGTTCCATGTCCGCCTTCTACTTTGTCCCGCCGGCTTTCAGAACTCGACTCAGGAAGACGCCGGTATGCGACTTTTTCACTTTCGCAACCTGCTCCGGGGTGCCGGAAGCGATCACCTGACCGCCCGCGTCGCCGCCTTCAGGGCCGAGGTCAATCACATAGTCACTGGTCTTGATAACGTCCAGATTGTGCTCTATGACCAGCACGGTGTTCCCTGCATCAACCAGCCTGTTCAGAACATCCAAGAGCTTCTGAATATCCGCGAAATGCAGCCCGGTCGTCGGTTCGTCAAGTATGTATAGGGTCCGCCCGGTGCCGCGTTTGGACAGCTCAGAGGCCAGTTTTACGCGTTGAGCCTCGCCGCCTGATAGCGTGGTCGCGGGCTGACCGAGTCTGATGTAGTCCAGCCCCACATCGTGAATGGTCTGCAGTCGGCGGGTGATGGCCGGGATGTTCTTGAAGAACTCCAGCGCAGTGCCAACCGTCATGTCCAGAACGTCCGAGATCGTCTTGCCCTTGTACTTGATATCCAGTGTCTCGCGGTTGTATCGTTTGCCTTTGCATATCTCGCACGGCACGTAGACATCGGGCAGAAACTGCATCTCGATTTTGATGATTCCGTCTCCGTGGCACGCTTCGCACCGGCCCCCTTTGACATTGAAGCTGAACCTGCCCGGCGCATATCCCCTGACTCGCGCATCCTGGGTGCTGGAAAAGAGATCGCGGATTTGGTCGAACGTTCCGGTATACGTTGCTGGGTTCGACCTCGGAGTCCGGCCAATGGGCGACTGGTCAATGTCTATTATCTTATCCACATGTTCCACACCGGTGATTTCATCGTGATCGCCCCATACACCGTGCGTACCATGAAGCCGATACATCATGCGGGGATACAGCGTTTCTTGTATTAGTGTGCTCTTGCCCGACCCTGAGACTCCGGTCACGCAGACGAACGACCCAAGAGGAAAACGCACATTTATGTTCTTGAGGTTGTGCTGCCGCGCGCCCTTTAGTTCGATCCACTCGTCCTTCTGCCCACGACGCAGCATCGGTACAGGGATAGACTTCTTGCCGCTCAGGTACTGCCCGGTAATCGAGTCGTCATGCGCCAGAATATCGGCAATGGCGCCCTCTGCTATCACACGCCCGCCGTGCTCACCGGCGCCTGGCCCCATGTCAATGATGTGGTCTGCGGTCCGTATGGTATCCTCATCATGCTCCACCACTATGACCGTGTTCCCCAGGTCGCGCAGCCTGAGCAGCGTCTCGATCAGCTTGTGGTTGTCGCGCTGATGCAGCCCGATGCTTGGCTCGTCGAGGATGTAGATAACGCCCATCAGCCCGGAGCCGATCTGCGTGGCCAGCCTGATCCGCTGGGCCTCACCACCGGCAAGAGATGCCGCGCCCCTGTCCAGAGTCAGATAGCTGAGTCCAACGCTGTTCAGGAATCCTAGCCTGGCCGCGATCTCTTTGATAACCTGGCGAGCGATAGTCGTATGCCTCTCGCTCAATTTGACTGCGCTGAAGAACTCGAACGCCCTGCCGACGCTTAGCGCGCTCAACTGCGAGATGTTCACGCCGTCCACCGTTACCGCCAGGCTCTCCTGCTTCAGTCTCAGGCCGTTGCAGGCCGGGCACTTGGTGGTGGACATGTACTTCTCAATCTCCTCGCGAACCATCGCCGAAGAAGTTTCTTTGTAGCGGTCGTTCAGCATGCTGATGACGCCGTCGTACCCTGTCTCGAACCGCCGCATTCGGCCAAAGCGATTCTTGAAAGTCACGGTGACAGTGCCGTCCGCGCCGCGCAGAATGGCGTCTCTCTGCTTATCGGTCAAATCCTTGACCGGCGTGCTGGTTTTGAAGCCGTACTTCTCCGCAACGGCGGCCAGGATTCCCCGATAATAATCTCCCGTGCTGCGATTGAGGGGCATCACCGCGCCATCGTCGAGCGACAGGTTCCAGTCGGGAATCATCCTGTTCGGGTCGAGTTCCGTGTGCGTACCCAGTCCGTGGCAATCCGGGCACGCGCCGTATGGGCTGTTGAACGAGAAGTTCCTGGGCGCGAGTTCCTCCATACTGATGCCGCACTCCGAACAGGCAAACTGCTCGGAGAAAATCATTGTCGTTCCGCGTCCAGCGTTCTGGGCGCCCATGTCTGCGTTTTCTGACTCCCCGTTGGATGTTGAACGTTGAACGTTGGACGTTGAATGTTCGCTGTCCACCACGTCTATCCCAACGGTCCCCTTCCCCATTCTGAGTGCGGCTTCCAGGGAATCGGCCAGCCGCTTCTCAACGCCTTCCTTGACCACAAGCCTGTCCACAATCACATCAATCCAGTGTTGCTTGTACCGGTCCAGCTCGATGTCGTCCGTCACCTCGTAGTTCTGGCCGTCCACTCTGACGCGAACGTAACCGTCCTTGCGAATACTCTCGAAAATCTGTTTGTATTCACCCTTGCGGCCACTCACGATAGGTGCGAGTACCTGGAACTTAGTGCCATCGGGGAGCGCCGTCACCGCGTCCACTATCTGTTCTACTGTCTGCTGACTGATCTCGCGGCCACACTGAGGGCAATGAGGTATCCCTACGCGCGCGTATAGAAGCCTCAGATAGTCGTAGATCTCAGTCACAGTTCCGACCGTTGATCGTGGATTCTTCGTGGTGGACTTCTGGTCTATCGAAACCGCCGGTGACAGGCCCTCGATGTAGTCAACATCGGGCTTGTTCATCTGTCCGAGGAACTGCCGCGCGTATGCACTCAGGGACTCGACGTACCTGCGCTGGCCCTCGGCGTAGATCGTGTCGAACGCAAGCGAGGACTTTCCGGAGCCGGATAGCCCCGTAATCACCACCATCTTGTTCCGAGGAATCTCCAGGTCAATGTTCTTCAGATTGTGCTGCCTGGCTCCCCGTATGACTATGCTGTCCATTACCACTTCCTATCCTTCTACGTGACTGCTACCTGGTAGGCAACAATTTCCTCAGCCGGGATATCTCATCCCTTATCTCAGCGGCGGTCTCAAAGTCTAGATCCTTTGCCGCGCGCTTCATGTCCTTTTCGAGGTTCGCGAGCACGAGCACGAGTTGATCCAGCGGCAGGTCATCGGCAACATCGGTCCGAACCTTGTAGTGTGCCTTGTTGTCGGCCACCATCCTCGCCTGGAAGACATCCCTAACCGCCTTGGTCACGGTCTCGGGCGTTATGCCGTGCTCCTCGTTGTACGCAGCCTGGATACCTCGCCGCCGGTTCGTCTCGTCAATCGCCCGGCGCATCGAACCGGTGATATCCTCTGCGTACATAATGACCTTACCCCGTATGTTCCGCGCAGCACGTCCGATTGTCTGAATAAGCGCGGTTTCCGAGCGTAAGAAGCCTTCCTTGTCCGCATCCAGTATCGCGACCAGCGTAACTTCCGGCAGGTCCAGGCCCTCTCGCAACA
>JANYKG010000016.1 GCA_025358205.1 Armatimonadota bacterium | reverse complement strand
TACTGCTCCGGCGTCTTCACGTCCCAACCCGCCGGCAGGTCCAGCCGGTCGTCCAGCACGATGTGCGGCTGAAGTTCGCGCACCAGCTTCAGCAGCTTCTCCGACTGCCAGTCGTCCTTGCCCTTGCCCTTGCTCCAGCCGTAGTCCGCCTGGGGGTAGCTGAAGTCGAACCACATCACGTCAATCTTGCCGAACTTGGTCAGCAGTTCGCGCGTCTGGCCGTGCAGATACTCCACATACTTCTGCATGTCGCGGTCCCTGTTCGCCTCTCGGTACTCCACGTCGTCACGTCGGGGGTTCAGGCCGTCAACGGTGAACTGCGGATGGTGCCAGTCAATCAGCGAGTGGTAGAACCCGGTCTTCAGCCCCTGTCCGCGGAATGCCTCCACCATCGGCGTCAGCAGATCGCGCTTGGCGGGGGTGTTCGGCGCTTTGTAGTCGGTTAGCGCGGAGTCCCACAGGCAGAACCCGTCGTGATGCTTGGTCGTGATCACGAAGTACTTCATGCCCGCGTTCTTCGCCTCCTGCGCCCACGCCTCGGGGTTATAGAGGTCCGGGTCGAAGTGGTCGAAGTATTTCTGATAGTCCTCGTCCTTTATGCGCTCGTAGTTCTTGATCCACTCGTGCCGCGCGGCTGAGGAGTAAATCCCCCAATGGATGAACATCCCGAACCTGTCATGAACAAACCAGCTTGTGTCTCCCGAAGTCCTCTCCGGCATCTGCGGCATGGCGTTTCTCCTTGTTAGTCGGTGATTACCTCACACTTCGGCGGTTGTCCGAGGAATCCTTCAATGTGAATGTGGGGGACTACGTGAAGAGACGAGCCTGACGCCAATGACCAGATATCCTCGCTGCGTTCGGAAATGGGGACAGACACAATTATTTCGTCTATCATCAGCGTCATCCCTTCCGCGGGCGGCCCGGCGAACGGAGGATCCGATGGCGGCCCGCGAGGCTGCACACCCTGCCCACGAACTCCTCGTCGCCGCATGGGAACCCGACATGAGTCCGCTTTCGGATCATGCCCACGAAATGGGGGAGCCCTGCGGGCTGGAAATGCGAAATGGGGGAGCCCTGCGGGCTGGAAATGGGGGGGACAGACACAATTTCCTGTCTATCATCCTGTCATCCGCGCGGTTGCCGCGCTGGATGAATGGCAGAGTATCTCCGGTAATATATATAAGAGAACACCTGGGTATGCTGCACAATTAGCGACCAGCCGTGAAATCCCTTCTGGAAATTGTATCTCTGATCATTTTGTGCTGCCGGACGGAAAAGCGCCGAGTTGGGTAAAGACGCTTTGGTAGCGCATGGATTCGTCATGAGAGGAAGGGATATGGAACAGCGACCTGTGTTGAAGAGGACTCTTGGACTGGTTGACGCCGTGGGAATCGGACTGGGCGCGATCATCGGCGCGGGGGTGTTCGTGGCGATTGGCCCGGCTGTAGACGCCGCCGGTTCGTTCGCGCTCGTTGCAATGCTCATCGCAGGGGTGGTCGCGCTGTTCAACTCGCTGAGCTCGGCGCAACTGGCCGCCGTTTATCCCGTATCGGGCGGAACCTACGCCTATGGACGAGAGCTGATCAACAAGGCGACCGGCTTCACCGCTGGATTGATATTCGTCATCGCCGCGATAGCCGCCGACTCAGCAATTGCGCTCGCATTCTCCGCCTACCTCGACTTCCTGTTCCCAGCGGTCCCGGCCAGGGCCATCGCCGTAGCTCTTGTGCTCATCGCCACCGCTCTCAACTACCGGGGCATGCGTTACTCAGCCGACGTCAACAATATGCTATCCGCACTGAAGGTCGCCGCGCTCCTGCTGTTCATCGCCGCCGGTGCGAGCTATGTCTCCGCCCCACGGCTGCATCCGACCGCACCGCCGTCCGGAGTTGGCATCCTGGACGCAGCAGCGATCCTCTTCTTCGCGTTCACCGGGTATGCCCGAATCGCCACACTCGGCGAAGAAGTGCGCGACCCCGAGAAGACGATTCCTCGCGCTATACTGCTCGCACTGGGAATCTCAGCGGCCTTGTACGTAGGGGTGCTGGTGGTGGCGCTGGGGATCATCGGAACTCGCGGAGTCGCCGGCACGGATGCGCCCCTCAGCGTAGCGGCGGGGATGACCGGCTCGACCGCCTTGCTCTACATCGTCTCCATCGGCGCGCTGCTCTCCACGTCCACGGTGCTGCTGACCGATCTGCTGGGAGTCTCACGAGTGGTCTTCGCGATGGCGCGGAACAACGACCTCCCGCACTCGCTGTCCGTGCTTGACCCCGCATCCGGTTCGCCGCACAAGGCCGTTCTGCTGACCGGTCTGGTCGTGGCTGTCCTGACTGCTTTCCTTCCGTTGCGCATGCTGGTGGAAGCAGGCAGCTTCGGGCTGCTCGTATACTACGGCATCACCAACCTGGCGGCCTACCTTCTGCCTACGGATAAGAGGCGCTACCGCCGGGTCTGGGCCGTCATGGGTTTTGTGTCATGCCTGACCCTGGCGTTCTTCCTACCCTGGCACACTATTGGTCTCGGCCTAATCGTCATCCTGCTCGGCCTCGTTTATTTCTACGCGATTCGCCGGCCACTGCTCGCCAAGACCCATAGCAAGGATTGATTACCGGCTCACCTGGGCTTGCTGCGTGGTCTCGACCTTGTGCCAACAAACCTTGGAGTGCGAACGCGGAAGCTTTCGCTTTGCACGCCGAACGCGAAGCTTTCGGCCCAATGGTGAACCAGCCTGACGGGAAACCAAAACAGCAGCTTCACCTGCGTCTTCGCAACCGCACTCCATGATTGCCGATCAGCGCTTGACCGCTGTGAAGACGACACTGAACTTGCCTTTCATACCGGTGATATCCAAGGCGCCTCGGTCGTCCACGGGTTGCGTCTTACTGCCAACCGCTGCCGAGACCACCTTCCATCCGTCCGGCACGCGAGCACGGAGGAGCGTCTTCTCCAGCGCTCGTTCAGGGGCGTTCACCTCCGCAACAACCTCGCCCTTCTTCAGATGAGAGGTCATCACGACCGACACCTCGCCAAACGCCGTCGGTGCGCGCTCGATCCTAATCGTCTTGCCATCCTCCAGCCACCGCTTCGGGGTCGCAAACATCAGCCGCAGGGTCTCCGGCTTACCGTCGTCGTCCATATCCCAGTCCTGAATCATCAGATAGCGCAGGTTCCAGAGGAAAAGCGAATTGCTCGAACTGCACGGCGGCAGGTACATCGGCCTCCCCGCCGTCGCTGAAGCTGTGGCGGGCAAGCCGTCTTCATCCTGCGGCACAAGCCCCGAACCCTCGCAGCCGATGAACGTGTCACGCGTCAACCCCTGCGCTAGCTTTCCGTAAAGGCTGACAATCGCTCGCTCAGGATCATCACGTCGCAGAAGCGTCATCACATACCTTAGGGTATAAAGGTCGTCAATTCCCTTCTCGTTGGCGAACAGGCCCGAATGCTGGTCGAACCGAATCAGGCCCATGCATATCCCGCCGTGCAGGTGCAGGTAGTCGAGGATGTGCCCCGTGCTCTCGGAGTCGTCACCAAAGACCCCCGACCCCAGGACGTATGGGATGATGAGGTTCCAGTAGCTGCCGATCATTGTGTCGGTAATCATGTCGTAGGGCTTCTCTTTGCCGAACAGCGCAATCGGCATGAACGGCGGATCGGTGTCGCGGAACTCGCTCTTGTCTGCGGCATCCAGTATCGCGCTCTTGAATCCCTTCGCCTCATCCGCGAGTCGTGCCGATTCATAATTCTCGCCGACCTCCGCCAGCACAGCGGACAGATCGCGCAGACCACGCCAGGCGTTCGCATTGGAGTTCAGCGAGTAGACCTGTTCGCTGATATCGCCGCAGTAGTTCTCCGGCGGCAGGAGTCCGCTCCCCGGCTCGCGGCCCGAGGTGATTACCTCCGTTGACCGCCTCCAATCGTCCTTGTGCGACCGGATGAACTCGGCGTCCCGAGTGAGCCAGTAATAGTGCGCGAGGAGTTGGAGCTTGAAGGCGGCGTCGTGGAAGGCCAGCCCCTGCTGCTGGTATGCCATCAGCGGAGGAAGCATCTTTTTCGCGTCGTCCCGATAGCCGAAAAGAAGCAGTCCCCGCATTCCGTCGCCGCACTCCGCCTCGAACAGCCGCTCATAGATGTTGCCCGCGCTGTAGCACAGTTCGTCGCCCTTCAGACAGGTGAGCGTCCCGATGACGAGCGACCGCCACGCGTCGTTCACAATCGGCTCGGGGGTATCCAGTGTCATGCCGCGGTTGATCAGATTGCTCCAGAACTTGGTGCATAACTCTCTTTGCCGCTTGTATCTGTCCGATCCGACGGATCCGACTGATCGGTCGGACGGCTCGGTGAAGATGCAGAGAAAGGCATTATGCCCTGCTTGCAGGTGCGCGGTCAGCATACGGCTAGCCTCGTCCCATTTCCAATCGCTGCTGAACTGAACTAGCGTCTTGCCCTGGTCGTTCCTCAGGCAGCCGTCCTCAGCCTTGACAGTGCCTTCCGCGCCGACCTTCGCGGAGACCTTACCGACCTTCCCGCCTGTCAGCGAAAACTCCAAGAACACCGCGCCGTGCGTGCTGAAAGGCTCCTCCACGCCGGCGAATGACTCTTCCGCATACTCCGCACCGTCGTGCTTGTACGACATCTGCACGATCGGCAGATAGCCATGCTCGTACTTCGGACCGGTCAGCCTGGCCAGATCCGCGCCGAACGTCTCGCCGTCGCCGACCGCGAACATCACGGGAAACCCGACCTCTCGCCATGTGCCGAGATTGGCCCGAGCGTTTATCGCGCTGCCGTTGCTGATCAGCCTGGGTTTCAGCAGGCCGCCGAGGGTGCCGAGGACAATCGGATAGTGCTTGAAGGCCGCGTTGACATACCGCAGAGGCGGCAGCACGTCCCTGAAGAACTCATAGCTGGGACCGTTCGTCTGGCGCATCGCCGCCTCGCCAAGGATGTCACTCTTAGCCCGAAGCAGCTTCTCCACAAGGACTCCGCCGGAACTCGCCTTTTCCCCCATCGCCGCTCCTCCAATCAAGCAAAACGCTATCACCAGCGCCACCCATTCGTGAATCCTACTCCTGCTCTTACTCTTACTCATACTCTTACTCTCTGCGGTACGGGTGCGACTCCGCCCCTCTGATCACCGCTTTCCAACCATAAACCGCACACTGAATTTGCCCGACATACCGGTGATGTCCGCCGCGCCGGTCTTGTCCACAGCCAGTTTTTTACCGCCGCAGACCGCCGAAACGACCTTCCACCCATCCGGCACGCGCGCACGAATCAGCATCTTCCCCGGCGCTCGTTCAGGGGCGCTCACCTCTGCGACGACCTCGCCCTGCTTGAGGTGAGAGTTCATCACCACCGACACCTCGCCAAATGCCGTCGGGGCACGATCCACCTTGATCGTCTTGCTGTCCTCAAGCCAACTCCTCGGGGTCGCAAACATCAGCCTCAGCGTATCCGGCTTGCCGTCGTTATCCATGTCCCAGTCCTGCACCAGCATGTGCCTGAGCATCGAGAGGAAGAACGCGTTCGACGCGCTGTTCGGTGGAAGATACATCTGTCTGCCATACTCGTCCACCGGCAGCGGGCACGTCCCCTCCGCCCCTATGAACGTGTTACGTGTGAGGCCCTGAGCGAGCTTGCCGTAGAAGCTCACCAGCGCCCTGTCAACCTCGTCGCGCTGAAGGAGCGCCATCACGTAGCGCAGGGTATACAGATCGTCAATGTTCTGGTTGATCGCCCAGAAAGAGTTCTCCGGATGCGTGCGGACCATCCCCATCATCAGGCCGCCGTTCTTCTCCAGATAGTCCGTGAGCCAGCGAGATTCCTGCGAGTCATAGGGGAAGAACCCGCATCCCAGCACGTAAGGCGCAACTAGGTCCCAGTACCCGCCCATGTTGGTTGCCGTGAGCGGATTGTAAGGCTTTTCGTCGCCGAAGAGCGCCATGGGAACAAACGTCGGCTTGACGTCCTTCCGAATGCTCTTGGCAACGGCATCCCGCAGCTTAGGTTCCCACTCCTTCGCTGACTCTTCCAGCATCTTCGCTTCTGCATGATCGCCCATGTCCTCCAGCGCCGCAGAGAAGTGGTGCAGTCCCGACCAGCCGTTTGCATTGGAGTTCAGCGAGTAGACCTGCGTATGAATGTCGCCGCAGTAGCTCTCCCTGGGCGCGAGGCCGGTATCCTTCTCGCGTCCGTCCACGAGGCGATCAACCTGAACCGCCGTCCGCTTCTTCTGCTCGGCGAACCAACTCGCGTCATGCGTGAGCCAGTAGTAATCCGAGAGAAGCTGGAGCTTCTTGCCCGCCTGGTGGAACAGCAGGTCGTCGCGCTTGTAGTCCATGAGCGGCGCCAGCAGTCGGCGAGCATCATCCTTATACCCCCACAGAGCTAGCGCCTTGATGGCATCGCCGCCCTCGCCGACATACATCTTCGCATACTGATTGCCCGCGCTGTAGTTGGTCTCGTCACCCTTGAGCAGCTCGAACGTGCCGACGAGCAGTGAGCGCCATGCGTCGTTCACCATCGGCTCCGGAACCTCGACTTGCATCCCCTTGTCGAGCAGCGTTTCCCAGGTTTGTATGCACTGGTTCTTCTGCGCGGCATAGACTGAGGCGTCCAGCTTCGGGAGCTGTTCGGTTGTCGGCTTGGTGAAGATCGCAAGGTAAACCGGCTTCCCGGGTGATAGGAACGTCGAGAGCCTCTGCCCGCCAACGCCCCACTTCCAGTTCGAGTCGAACCACAGGAACCCGCCGCCCTGGAGGTCTTTCACAATACCGCCCGCCCCAGGAAGTATCGCGTTAGTACTCAGCGATACCTGCGCGAGCAGCTTGCCTTTCCCTTCGAAGCGCACGAACACCACGCCATTCTCCGCAAACGCGGGATCAACCGAGGCAAAGACTTCCTCTGTCGCAACGGCATCACCATGCCGGTACTGGGTCTGGACGACGGGCAGATAGCCCTTCTCGTAGTTCGGTCCAGTCAGGCACTTCAGGTCGGCCCCAAACGCCGAGCCGAAATTGCCCAGGTAGAAGAGAATCGGGATACCGGTTTCCGATATCCAGTTGAGCTGCCTCGCAAGCGCGTTTACCGAGCTTCCGTTGCTGACCAACCGGGCCTTCACCTTGGCGGACGGTGCGCTCATCGTGATGGGGTAGTGGAAGAACTGCGCGTCCACATACCGCAGCGGCGGCATCAGCCCGGCGAAGTAGTCGTAGCTCGGACCGCCGGGCAGCTTCATCGCCTTCTCGCCCCAGTAGTCGGTCTTCGAGTTGATCGCCTTCATGACCTCAGGCCACTTCGCAGCCAGATCTGGCGCGACATTCGGATCGGAGATCTGCGCCGAAGCCGACGCAGTAATCGCCAGCAGAACCGCGAGAACGCCTATGTATCGCATGTCATTACTCCTTGGAGAACCAGCTTCTTCAGGAGGTATTATACACCAGCTTCCCGAATTCATACAGGGACACGACGGAAAGGATACGAACAACATGCACTACGGATGGCGGGCAGTAGCATTAGCGGTGTTGGTCTTGGCGTTGGCCCCGCTCAATTCGTTCGGCGACGAAAACCTGAAGACTCCCTACGTCATGCTCGACCCGGCCTCGGCGCCTTCGCCCGCTGCCTTGGGAAAGCCGCTGCCGTCTGTTCTCGTCAATCCGAATCAGATACGCCGTATTCCCACTGACCTCGGCATTCCCACGATCACGTCCAAGCAGAAGGCCGATGGGGTGGAAATCACGCTCTCGAACGCGGCTGTTTCCATGCGGGTGAACATTACCAGCGAGGGTTGCGCTTCCATCGAGGGGATACGAAACGAAATCGCATGCGAAGAACTGCTGTCCGGCGCATCCCGGGTCTTCTACATAGGCGGCAAGTATCCCATCTCGTCTGACGATTTCAAGGTCGAGCGCTGGGACGCATTTCAGTACCCTGACTACGCGGAACTGGTGGTCAGGCTCAAGAGCGACAAAACTGAACCCGTGACCTGGCGCACCCGCGTTTACCGCACTCGCCCGCAAATAGAGCAGGATTTCGAAACGCAACTAGGCGACGCGGTATTCGGCCAGGTGCTAAGCATCAAGCCGTCGTTTCAGCCCGTGATGCCCGCGAATCTCTTCGGCAGAGGCTTCTCGAACGGGAAGCCGAACATCCCTGACCGCCGCCGTTTCGAGGTCACCGAGGAATCCGAACACCTCTGCTACGATCCGCAAACCAAGACCGGCATGTGGGGCTTCGTTTCCGAAATCGGCGGTCAGGAACGCATTTCCCAAAAACAGTTCGCGCTCATCCAGAACCCATCATTCCGAACCAAACGCAGTAGCCGACTAGGCCCATTCATAATCCAACCCTTCACCGGCCCGGTCGAGATCGGATTCCTGGGTCTGCGCCAGTTTGTCCAGAATCACTTCTCGGTTCAGGCAAACACTCCTTCGCTCTACGAATGGAACCAGTTCTGGCTCTGGCAAGGCGGCCCTACCCGCGTGGAGAACAGCGTTGTCACGGAGAAGCGTCTGCTCGATGTGCTGCCGCTGCAGGTGAAGATGGGGCTTGAGGAGTTCCACCTGGACGCGGGCTGGGAGCGGAACTACGGTGACTGGCAACTCGCGCCCGACCGGTTCCCCGATGGATGGGACGGAATCAAGAAGTTCAACCGCGGCAATGGTCTCGCTTTCCACCTGTGGATGAACGATCCGACCACCGACTCCGACGATTTCCTGCTGGACCTGATTGAGAAGAGCAACCTCTACCGCCTGTTCATGGATCGAAAGGTCACGGAGGCGACCGTCGAGGCTGTCGAGAAGGTACGCGCCAGGTATCCGGGCTTCTCCACAAGCTGCCACAACAGCACGTCACGCAGCGCATACTGGCCGTGGGGTAACATCCATTTCCTCAGCGATTTCAACCAGGTCTACTTCGGCGAGGGGTTCATATTCCTGTTCAATCCGTCAGACCGTGAACAGGCGGTTGACTGGAAAACGATCCTCTGGGAACCTGAACTCGAACTACACGGCGCTTCGGTGGCTCTGAGCGACTGGACTGCTCTATCTTCGGCGAAACCGCTCGGCAGCCAAGCTCTAGATCATCCCACAGGCAAGGTCCAGATCGCCCCGCGCGGTGTGCGAGTGCTGGGAGTCAACCTGGACGACAAGGAAGTCCTTGCCCGCGTCCGCGCAGAACGCACAAAGATCAACTACTGAGCGAGGAGTTCCTCGCATGTTATTCACAGACAACCTGAAAGGATCTCACGAAATGAAGTGTTTCTCAATGCTGTTGACGGCTCTTCTGATAGCCACTGTCGCCGTTTCATCCGCCGACATGTCCGGCAAGGACAAGTACGCATACCACGGGTTTCGGTATAAGGAGGCAATCGTAAACTACGTCGCGCCCGAGGATTTCCTGATCATGCCCTGGGGTTGGACTCCCGGCGACGCGCAGGCGCTCAAGGACATCAAGGACTGTGGGTTCAACTGCGCCGGGTTCGTCGCGCCGGAACATGTGAAGCTTGTGCAGAAAGCCGGTCTGAAGTGCTTCGTGGATGATCCGAGCGTCTCCACCCACGTTACGGATGGCAAAATGAGTGACACCGACATAGAAAAGCGGGTTGACGCGATGACGGCCAAGCTCAAGGACAACCCCGCCGTATTCGGGTACTACGTCATGGACGAACCTGGTCCGCCGCTGTTCGCGAACCTCGCGCGCTGGGCCGACGCGATCAAGAAGGCCGATCCGAGTGCTACGCCGTACATCAACCTGCTGCCCGGTTGGGGTCCGGCACATGAAACCAACTATGTCGAGCAGTTCGTGAAGGACGCTCACCCCACTTACCTCAGCTATGACAACTACGCGCTCCTGGACGACGGATCGGTGGGCCAGGGCTTCTACATGAACATGGAAGTGATGCGCAAGGTCTCGCTGAAACACCACATCCCGTTCTGGAACATCATCCTGGCAAACAGCCATTTCCACTACGCCGACGTGACGCAAGGCGGCCTGAACCTGCAGGTCTACGCTACACTGGCGTACGGCGGGCGGGGCATCAGCTACTTCACCTACTTCGCGCCACTGATCGGCAACTACCGGAACGCCGCGGTTGACCAGTTCCTGCACAAGACCCCGACGTGGGATATGATTCGGCTGATCAACATGCAGATTCACACGCTGGCGCCGACCTACCTGAAGCTGAAAAGCGTGAACGTATTCCACAACCAGGACGTTCCGTCCGGGTGCCTTGGCATGGACAGCAGCAAGCTCCTAGCCGAGGTCAGCGGCGGCAACCTCCTCGTCGGCGAGTTCGAAGGCCCGGACAAGACTCCGTTCGTGATGATCGTGAACAAGGATATCCACAAGTCCACGGGCTTCCACGCCAAGTTCAAGGGTGAGGGCACCGTCATGATGACCAACCCGTACACCGGCGAGACGGCTCCGTTCGGCGGCGAGAACGGCTGGCTGGCTCCCGGCAGCGGCGTGCTACTCAGCCTGAAGAAATGAGGCTCCTCCATGAGGAATCTGTGCTGGTTCACTATGGTAGCGCTATGTGTGATGGCAGCCCGGCAGTCAGAGGCGGCGATGGCTCAGATCACTAAAAGAGGCAAGACGACGTGGCGCATCCACATGCATGCGAATGCCGGGGTTGTGGAGCGCTTTGCCGCGAATGAGCTGACGAAGTACATCCACCGCATGTCAGGCGCGGGGCTAACCATAACGGGTACAAATTCGCCGAACACCGTCACGCTCGGCCTTCGCAAGGACCTGAAAATCACTGGCCTGCCTGCGCCTAAGCCGGGGTACGACGGATACTCGATCTTAGTTGAAGCAACCAGGATCGTCATCGCGGGCGATAATCCGCGCGGCGTGCTGTACGGCGTCTACGATCTCCTCGAACAACTGGGGTGCCGCTGGTACCATCCGGCGATTGACCCCAAAGACCCGGAGGTCGTGCCGAAGAACCCTGACCTCAAGCTCCCCGTCGGCAAGTGGTCTGAGTCGGCGCGAATCGAAGACCGCGTCTACTGGATCAGCGGATTGGCGTTCAAGGTCATGCCGGAATCGGTGGCGCAACTCGACTGGGCGGCAAAGAACCGGTACAACGGTCTGAGTTGGCAGTGCATACCGGAGAAGATTGACGAACACCTGGGCGAGATGAAGTCAAAGGGCATCTTTACTGCGATGGAGAAGCGCGGACTGATGCTCCACGGCCCCGGTCATTCTTTCCCCTACTTTCTGGCGACCGACAAGTACTTCGACAAGCACCCGGAGTGGTTCGGGTTCCGCGATGGCAAGCGCCAACCGCACGGCGGCAAGTGGCCGTTGACCAACTTCTGCATGAGCAATCCGCAGGCGGACGAGGAGTTCATCCGAAACGTCGCCGTGTTCGCGAAGAAATACCCTCAGTTCCACTGGCTTGATCTCCTGCCGATTGACGGCGGCGTTCCCTGCCAGTGCGAGGAATGCCTAAGGAGTAGCCCGACCGACCTGCTCATCGGACTCTACAACAAGCTGGCGGACAGGATGAAGACGGTGGCGCCGAACGTAATCGTAGACTGCGTGCCGGGCTACGGACAACTCACCGACCCGCCGAGCGAGGTCTTCCCTAGCGATCGGCTTGCTGCGGTCTATGCGCACTGGGGCCGCAACCACAACCAGAGCTACGATGATCCTTATTACTCGCGCCGGGCGAATATGCTGGTCTGGACGTCCTACTTCAAGCGGTTCACGATCTGCTCGTACTACGCCGCCAACTCGCATCAGCCCTTCACCGGGCCGCCGTTCCTGCACGCGCTTGAGGGCGACACGAAGTTCATGGTCGAGCACGGTGTAACGGGCGCATTGGTGCTGGAATACCCCTACGGCTTCTGGTGGAGCAACTCGTTCAACGTGCGAATGGGCGGTCTCTACCCTTACTACTACCCGAACCGCGACCCCCGGTCCGAGCTGAAGGACTACGCCCAGCACTACTATGGACCGAAGGCCGGCCCGCTTATGGCTGACTACCTGCTGATGACCGGCGCCACCGAAAACCTGGAGCGCACGTACCGAGCAAGTCGAGGCGAGGCGGATGATGCGGACATCATCTGGCTGAACGACATGCGGACCATGCTCACACGCGCGGCTCAGTTGACGGCGAATGATCCGCTACACTCGTACCGAGTCTCGAAGCTCACGTCCGGCATGGACATGCTCATCCACCTCGGCGGGTCACGGCGGAAGATTCAGGATATCGAGAAGGCGGTAGAGGACAAGGTCTCTGATAAAGCGGCAGTTCGGAAGCAGATCGCAGACGCCAAAACCATGGTCGCCGACCTGATCGCACACGCCGAGAAGATCGGTGTCCTGAACGACGGAGTGGTTGACGCCGAGTGGCTCAAGGGTTGGACGATCAACCGCACCTACACCGAGCCGCTGAATGCGGCTGAAAAGAAGCTGACCGACTGACCTTGAAGTGCGACGTCTCGACGTCGCTTTGGTCTGCGGCGGCTTGACGCCGTTCTGGAGCGCGCCGTGTCGAGCCACGGCTGAGAAAAGCGACGTCAAGCCGTCGCACTCCAAACAAGGAAAATCATGACTCACAGAGATACACTAATGACCGTCCTGCGCGGCGACAAGGCGGATCGCATACCGTTCACCATCTACAAGTGGCTGATACCGGACGTCCCGGCTGCTGAGGGATTACGGCAAAAAGGCCTGACGCCGATTGACGCCGCGCCGGTCTTCAGTGTCGAGCGCACGGATGTCTCATGGGAGCAGGAGGAAGTAATCCGAGACGGCAAGCGGTTGATCTACTCCCGGATCGGCACGCCGGTTGGTGAAGTGACGGAGGTCGCGGGCTTCGACTCCGTCTACGGCAGCCGGTGGATTCAGGAGCACTACATCAAGTCGGTAGACGACTACAAGGTGTGGCAGTACCTGTGCGATCAGACGACCGTGAAGCCGTCATTCGACCAGTTCCTTGAGGCTGACAGAAGCATGGGCGACGACGGCATTGTCCTCGCGTGGATAGACCCAATCCCCGTGCAGGCGCTGCTGGTGGAGCAGATGGGCACGGAGTCGTGGTCGGAGGGCGTGATGGCCTACCCGGATGAGTTCCAGTCGCTGCACGAATCGCTGATGCGGGTGTACAAACTGCAGGTGGATATCGCCGCCGACAGCCCCGCGAAGGTGGTCTGGCTGCCGGACAACGTGACGGGGAGCATCATGTCACCTAAGCGCTTCGATATGTACTGCAAGCCCGCCTACGACTACGCATGCCGTGTGCTGCGAGAGGCAGGCAAGCTGACCTTCGCGCACTACGATGGTCAGAACCACACGCTGAGGGACAACATCGCCGCTACCGGCATAGATATCATCGAGGCGTTCACCCCGCCGCCGATGGAGCGGATGACGGTCGCGGAGGCACGCGCGGCCTGGCCGGATAAGGTTCTCAGCCTCAACTTCCCGGGCAACTTGTTCCGCGAACCAGCAGATGTGATACGCAAATGGACGAGGGAATACATCGAGCAGGCAGGCGATCCGAACGGTTTCATCATCGGCTGTACCGAAGACTTCCACATCCCCGACTTCGAGCATGCGTTCACCGCAATCATGGATGGAATGGTCTGATAGGGAATGGTCGAATGGTCACGCGGCATCGAACTCGACCATCCGACCATGCAACCATCCTCTCTGACCATGCGGCCATACAACCATCGTCTCTGGCCTTTCGCTCATCAGCAATTCTCCGGGCTATCCCTTGCGTCTTCTCAGCCCGATAAGTCCGGTCAAAAGACCAAGCGAGGCGACGAACGATGACGGCTCAGGAACGGGTGTATACACCTGGGAGACGCGAAACCCGAAGTCGTTGCTCTCATATGACGGGGAGTAGCAACGATACGACGCGAGCAGATCGATGTCTTTGCTGCTGAACGACCCACCACGCATGCTGCGATAAGCGTAACTTCCACTGATATAGGGCATAGCCTCGTTCCACTCCCACACATTGCCGCCCTGGTCAAACGTACCATACGCACTTGCCGAGTTCTCGAACTCACCGACGTTGGTTAGGTAGTAGGGGCTGCCGATGCTATATTTGCTGATGTAGTAGTTTGCGCTGTTTCCAGGGTCTGCAGCTAACACCTTATTTGCTGGAGCTGTGTTGCTCTTGGTGGGATACAGCCAGTAGCCTGCCTTTGTGCTACCGCTCTTGTAATAGGCAGCTTTATACCACTCATCCTCGCTGGTCACTGCCCAAGAGCAACCGGCATTTCGCTGGATGTAGCGGCCATCAGTTCCATTGTAGCCGTCAAGAGTATATGCGCCGCGCTCCGTGGTCGTCGCGTCCTGCTCGCCACTCTTCTGGCCGTTACACAGCCAGTTCGCGAATCGGCAGGAATCCCAGAAGCCTACATAGTTGACCGGGCGGTTTGACCAGTCAGATACAACGCTGTAGCTATAGTTACCGGCGGTGCCGGTGCGCTTGATGTCGCAACCGTCGGTGCTTGCCCACATGCTGCCGTTGTACAACCCATAGGTGTCCGTCTTTGCCACGGAGTTGAGGAACGCGGTATACTGCCCCGCCGTCACTTCGTACTTGCCAATGTTGTAGGTGTAGGATACCGATCCGTAACCAGTGGTATCAGCTGCATTACCTGCATTGCCGACGGTGACGGTTTCAATGGTGATAGCGCCTTGAGCTGTAATGCCCAAGCCCAGCAGGATGATCGCTGCTGTTACTGCATAAACCTTCTTCATCTTTCCCCTTCACAACGGGTTGCTGCCGCGCGTCTTCTAGCCCTCCGCTCCGGCCTGAGTTAGATGACTCCGACAATAGTATGTATCCACAGCCCAGATATGTCAAGAACCATTTTGCACATCTGGACGGCCTGAGCGTTATGTAGAAGAAAACCTGGCATCATTGTCGGTGGACCGGCGGCAGGAGTTCAAGGTTCGACGTTCGCCTACGTTAACCATCAACCATTTCACATTCCCTACGTTCGGTGTTTCGTCCGCGCGATGATGTGGTCCTGCAACTCGCGATCCAGTAGGCAGAACTGCTGACTGAAGCCCGAGACTCGCACGCACAGGTTCTGGTACCGATCGGGATCGTCCTGAGCTTCACGAAGCTCCTTTTCGCTCACGACGTTGAACTGCAGTTGGCCCACGCCAAGGTCTATCGCCGCGACCATCAGGTCAACAAACGCCTCTCGACTTCGGCCCTGGAGCAGGCCCGGGCTGGCTTCGAGAATCGCCGAACTACTCGCGGAAGCGAGGTGATGCGGTATCTTCGCCAGCGACTTGATAGCAGCGGTGAGGCCCTTCTTGTCACGCCCCTGCACCGGCGAGACACTGTATGCCAACGGCTCACCCGCGAGTCGGCCCTCAGGAGAAGCCCCGGTCAGCTTACCGTAACCAAGCATCAGCAGGAACGTGAACAGGTGGCAGAAGAATGTCCCGCCGCTGGGCGTCCGATAGCGCGCCAGCAGATCGCAGTACTGACCTGCGAGGTCGGCGGCAAACCCATCGGGCAGCGGCTCGTCGTTGCCGTATTTCGGCAGTCGGTTCTTCAGGAAAAGCCGCAGGTCTTCGCGACCCGTGAAGTTCTCCCTCAGTGCAGCCAACATGTCTTCAGGGCTGACCGTCCTATCCGTGAAAACAGCAGACTGAAGCGCGGCAAGGCTGTCGGCCACGTTCGGGATTCCCATGGCGGCGCTGGAGTGATAGTTATACCGCGCACCGCCCTCGACAACGTCCAGCCCTCGCGCAACGCAGTCGTCGGTGAGAAGCGAAAGGTACGGCAGCCTGTACTGGCTTCGGTGAGCGATCTCGCAGGCGTTCGATCCGTAAACCGCCAACTCAGCAAAGTACTCCAACTGCTTCGTATAGGCGGAAATCACCTCGTCAATTGAGTGAAATTCCGCCAGGGTGCCGGTCTTCGGGCCGACCTGGGTTCCGTCGAGCAGATCGCAGCCGTCGTTGATCGCGAGTTCCAGGCACTTCGCCAAATTGATCCAGTGGCTCACCGCATGAGGATTCGCCTTGCCGGGGATAGTGATCTCGATGCAGCCAATCGCCGCGTACCTCCGAGCGTCTTCCAAGGGGATTCCACGACTCACGAGCGCAGGAACCAGCGCCTCGTCATTGAAGAAGAACGGTATTCCCCCACCCTTCGCCAGCAGATCAACACACCGCGATACGAACTCGCGCGGCGAACCCCGATGGAGCCTTGCCGACAAACAGCGGATGAAGCCCAACCCCTCGGTCACATCCAGCACCAGGTAGCTGAGCGGATTGGTGGCGTCGCTGCCGTCGGGATGCTGTCCGCCGATCATCATCTGCTGCACGTCATACGGTCTGTAGAGCTTGATCCAGAGAGCGGCGAGAACTTCCCCTGCCTCGCCCAAGGTAAGCGTCCCATCGGCCAGATCCCGCTCCAAATACGGCCATAGGAACTGATCAATGCGACCTATTCCATTCGCGTTGATGCCGTCTTCCCAGACCGTGAGGATGTGGGCGAACCACAGCGACTGAACCGCCTCGGGAAATGTCCGGGCGGGCTGCGCGGGAACTCGCTCGCACGTCTCGGCGATCTTCTCCCACTCGGCTTTCTGCAAGGGGTCTTGGCAGGATGAGGCAAGCTCGCGAGCCTTATCCGCGTGGCGTCTCCCGATGCCCTCGGCGGAGTCGCATAACTGATTCATCGCGAGAAGATTCGCGCGGCGTGAAGGAGGATCCGGGTCGGTGACACACAACCCATCCAGCGCCGACCGCACCTCTGCCTTGAGACCGGAAAAACCCAGACTGAGTACTTTCTCATATGCCCGAATGCTGTGGTTTAGCTCCGTTCCCCAGACCGAGACCACTCCCCGCGCCTGGGCGACCATGAGTTCAGGCGGCATGGAGGGGTTTGCGAGGCTCTGATACGCGAAGGGTTTCTCATCCAGCCAGGAGATCATCCGGCTCTTCTGCTCATCCGTGAGGCCACTCGACCTGACCGAATCACGGTACTCCAGTGGAACGTCAGGCTGAAAGTTGATCAACCCGTCGCACTGCCGGTCGCCGCTCTCGCCGACGATGATCTCGCCTGGGACCATCATCAACGGCATCTTCTCGATCACGCTGCACAGCCCCGCTGCGTTGCGAATCGGCAGCGGCTCGTTAGGCGCGGACATCCAGCCTTCCAGATAGTAGTAAGGCCTGTGCATCGGCACAAACATCTCAGCCGGCTGGCCCTGCGCCCGATCCCAAAGCTCTCCGATTCTCTCTGAAGGCTGATAGCTCGTTGACATGCCGCGTGATCCCCACACGACTGGTTCTTCACCCCGCGCGCATATTCCTACCCAACCCGAAGTTGCCCTGTGAGTCCGCGAAGGTCATCACTTGCCGATTCCCATCTGCTTCATATAGGTAGCGCCGTCCCAGTACAGCCACTCCTCGACCATTACGCCGTTCTTCCAATGCCCGACTGTACACATGGGAAGCGAGAACTTCTTGCCGGTGGGCTTGATGAACTTGCCGTTCCCAATCGGCATCGGCTTGGTGAAGCTGCCGGTCATGATGCCCGTAACGCACGTGAAGCCGTCCCGCCCAAACCGGATTGGATGCACTTTGATCTTGGTATCGGGCGCGTAGACGAACATAGCCTTCAAGTCCTGGATGTGCCGCTGAAGACCATTTGTGTGATGACCGTCCGGCCAGTCAACAATCACGCTTTGCGAGTGGCTCTCGTGCAGGCGCACCCACTCCTGGTTGCTGAACACTACAAAGTCCAGCGTGTCGAACGTCTTTAGGTTCTTGTTGGTGGTGGACTCATCAGCCTGGTACTGCTTGAGTTTCGCCTCCATCTGCTTGATCTTCGCCTGCATTGCGGGCGAATAGCCACCGGTCTGCTTCTGCGCTTGACCACTCTTGGTGGTAGCGCTCCCGGATATCAGGATACCCAAGACGAAGACGCATAGCATGGCGACTATCGAGCGAATAGCTGTGGATTTCATGAGCTTTCTCCTTTGACCTACAGAATGGTAGGTAAAGAAGATGTTCCCGGAAGGACCTTCGCCCAAACACGCAAACTCCACCTACTGAGAGTCATCCGCTCACAAATCCATCTCCCTCGTCAGTTCGATGTGCCCGATGCCGCCGCCCAAGCCCTGTCCCGTGTATGGGTCTTTCATGCCAGTGAGGTGGAACATGAAGCTATCTCTACCGTACCGATCCGCCACGGCGCTCCGGGCGAACTCATCGCTGATCGAGATATGCCGGACCTTCCCGCAGACCATGCGGCCTATGCTGCCCGGCGTCAGTTCCTTCTCCCACTCGTATTGACACTCAAGCTTCAGGAAGCTCTCCTGAATGCGCGGCGCGGCGATGGTGTGGGAAGGCTCAGGCGTGAAGCCCGATGCGGTGATCTCGTCGGTGTCGTCCTGATTCAGGCGGATGGACTCCTTGCACTGGTCAATGCAGGCCGCCGGTAGGAAGTTGACGCAGAACTCCCCTGTCCGCTTGATGTTCTGATACGTGTGCGCCCCAATGCCCAGTGAGGACATTATGACATAGTAGTGATCCCCTTCGCCCGTGAAGCACGACCAGCCCTGCAGAGACGCATTGGGAAGACCGTTCTCCTTCAGCGTGGTAACCATGAAAATCACATGCGGGATGGCGGTCACATCAGCAAGCCAGGGCAGGATTGTGTACTGCCCCTCCCAGCCCTGGATGCACTCTGGTTTGGTATTATCGTGCTCAAAACTCAAGGCGCTTCCTCCTCGGGTCTTGTCGGTCTTCTTGCGCTCCGTTACTTCGCCGCATCTGCAGTAAACATCTGCGACTTGCCGGTCTTCAGCCACCGGACGACGATGCTCCTCGCAGGGATGCCGGCGCCCTTGTAGTTGAACTGACTCTCACCGAAGTTCGCTACCATCTCAGCCTTGTCGCCGAAGACCGTTCGCTGAACCAAACGATCCGGGGTCAGCCACGCAAAGTCCGTCATCGGCTCGAACCCAAGCTCGCGGTGGACCGGCGAGAAGAAGGCATAGTGCTTCTTCATGGTCGCCTGATGCTTCTTGAACTCATCCAGGTTCATGTGATACAGCGGTGGAACCTGGTACAGCAGTTCGGTGAGCGCAACGGTATCAAGCACGTCCTTGAATTTCAGGCTCCCGCACGACCAATGCTCTGTGGATACCACCGAATCGTGGAAGAC
>JANYKG010000198.1 GCA_025358205.1 Armatimonadota bacterium | reverse complement strand
GCCAGCAACGGCAGGAGGCGGGCGTGGCGCCAATCCGGACCGGCCACCGCGAGGCTCAGCCAGGCGATGCCGATGGCGATGGGAATGCACGCACCCAGTCCGTACCGCGTGAAGTACCCGCCGCCCAGAACCTTAGTGACGAGAAACGCCATTGCCGGCGCCAACTCCCGTGGCAGTATTGGTGCTGACTCCTGGGCCGTGCCGATGTGGCGACGATCCGGCGCGACCTGGCCCGGAACAATGCAGCCGATTCCGACGCGCCGAGCCAAAGCGGGCAGGAGGGCGACGGGTTCTGGGAGGGTGTTGGAAAATCAGTCGCGTTAGGGTCCGTGGCGCCGGAGGCTGCTTTTTCTTTGCGAAAGCTCGTCTTTGGGCCGCTTCAGCGGGCTCACGGGCGCGCGTTTGGGTGGCATTTGGGTCTCCGGGTTCGTGGATTCTAGTGTCTGGCTGCTTCTGCCATTACGGACTCCTATTTCATGCCTTCACAGGCGCAGGAAGACTGTGACCGAAGTTGGTCCCCGTCAACAGCAGGACGATCCGCTTCATGTTCATGGCAATCGCCGTCAGGTAGCTCTGGGCCTGGAAGGCCAGCATGCCAATGTCGCGGCACCTGCGCAGGCCATGCCTGGTCTTCGCCTCGCCAAACTTCGCCTCGATCCTGCCACGTTCATTGAGCCCATCCCGGTATTGGGGCGTCCGTTTCAGGTCCAACCAGATGTCTCTGTGCCGGTTCGTTGGTGCTGTCCGGATATCGTTGAGCCGAATCGCGGAGTGCAACTTGTGCAACTCCAAGAAGTAGTGATTGTTGCCATCATCATAGCCCCTGTCCGCCGTGACGATCGAGATGGGCAAACCCAAGCTCAAGTCGTGCTCAATCAAACGCGGTAGTTGGTGACCGTCATAGGCCTTACCGGAGGTGTGCGTCAGGCTGGTAATCAAACCGGATTCCGCGTTCATACTGGTGTGCTGCTTGTAGCCGAAGAAGTACTCCGTGATCTTCTTCTCCTTGCCTTCCTCGTCCCGAATCGTGTGCTTGTGCTTCGCGCCCCACTGGGCAGATGGATCCCGCCGCGGCTCGCCTTCCTTGTCCCGATGGTCATCCTTCTGCGTATTGACGTTGGCAATGACATGGACACTATCCACGATCTGTATCGAGCCGAACACCACACCCTTTCCTTTGGCCAGAATGATGAGGTCGTCCAACAGTTTCTTGCAGGCCTCTTCCTTGCGATTCCTCACCAGCCGAGACTGAAAGTCGGCAATGGTGCTATAGTCAGGCGCCGGCTTGTCGACGGCTAGCCCAATGAACCACTTCGCTGGGATATTCTCGTTCACGTAGGCCTCGGTGTCGCGGCGCGAAAGATGATACAGATGAGCCAGAAGCAGCACCTTCAACATCAGAACGGGCTCCCACGGAGGCCGCCCATATTCACCGGCGCCCTTATAGCACTTCAGAAGGTGCGCCGCATACTCCCGCCAGGGGATTACAGCCTCCAGCTGCCGCAGAAAGTGGCCCTTCGGCACAATCTGATCGTACAGGTAGCCTCCGTAGAACGAGTTCTCGCCGGTGTCGCGGTATCGCGGCTGTCCCATGACCAACCTCCCAGTTATGGTGATCACATTATATCGCAACTGCGGCCCAAAAGCAATAGAGACCGCGTTTCCCAACATTCTCCAATTTGGCCTATTGACAAGGGTCGTGGGTGTTGTATAATGGCACCGATGCTTCTCTTCTTCCCCGACAAGTCTCGGAACTCATCAGGGACATTCAGGTCGATGGTGCGCTGAGACGGTCCAGTTCCCATCGCGATTCTCAGGAGGATGGCTGTGGAAGGCCCCAGACTTGCCGAGATCCGAGATCGTCTGCAGATGATCCGCTATTTCGATGGCTATGCGGACGAACGGATGTCTGAGCTGGATAAGCATGACCTGAAGAAGCCACTCGTCAAGACCCACTTGCTCGAGAATCAGTGCGATGCTGGGGTGACCGACAACGGTGCGATAAGGGCTCCCTGGTTACGGTACGGT
>JANYKG010000146.1 GCA_025358205.1 Armatimonadota bacterium | reverse complement strand
TAGCGACAGGTTTGACTATGGAGAACGGCTGCCACCCGTCCGGCAGTGCGGATTTTTCATCCGTTGGGGCGACAGTATTTCGATGGAATAGTATCTGCATGGTCGTGGAATCTACGCTAACGGGAACACCGGAGAGCGCCGAAATCGTTTCTGCGTCCAGAAAGAGCGTCCCGCCCTGTTGAATACCGGGGAGGGTCACAGGGATGGCGCGCTGATCGTTGATGAGCATGGCAGTCCCCGTGTTCCATCGCCAGTCTGCGCCATCCGCAGTGCGAATCATGAAGCCATTGGCGTCCGGCATAACCACCATGCCAAACAGGGAGCCTATTCCGGTTACATCAAGCAGCGCGGAGTTTCCCATTGCAATTGGGGCGGCGACACCTGTGATATCGCTGGAGTCGTAGAGAATCTTCCAAGATGGCGTGTTGGAAGCGCACACTGGTGAAAAAACGCTCGCCGCCAGTGTGATCCCCAGGAGTATGCAGCGGGTAGCTAAGGATGGTCTGAAACTCATCAGCGCGTGTCAGTCCTGAGAATGCCAATCTCTTTCTCGGCCCCCATCAGATGATCGAGTCCGGCTTCCACAATCACTCGGACCTTGTACTTACCGGATGGAAGCTTCTGTGCATCCGGCAGCGCACAACTGAAAGCGCATGTGTTGATGGGTTCCGGGAGGAGAGGCTCGCCGCCTAAAGTGATCGTAGCAATGGGTTTATCGTCGCCTATCTTATAGAATTCGAAAGAGCCGTTGATCCTTAGAGGGGTGTTTCCTTCATTGATAAGCGTAACGCGCGCGACTTTCTTGTCAACGGTAACGCCGGTTATGCGCGCCTTCTTAGTTACCACCGGAATCTCGATGTAAATGCCAACCGAAAGAGATGCCCGGAATGTCATTGCCACGCCCTCAGGCCTGGAAACAGTTGGATCAGGAACTTCATCTATAGTGAGCGCCGTCCAGTATCCACCCGGTTTCGCATCGTCAGGAATGCGTATGGACAGCTTCACGGTCATGGTGTTCCCGGAGCCTACAGCCGTCTCCATGGGGTTGATAGTACACCATTTGCCGCATGATCGCTTGAGAGTGCCGGGTGCGGCATAAAAAGTTCTGTCGTTCTCCGCGCTTCGCCACCAGTCTTCTATTCGGGCCTTGAATTGAGTGGGGCCTGCGTCTTTGGCGAGTGTCAACGTAAGGCTACGGTTGACGGTTTGCCCTGGGCGGGCCTCAATCATGATGCTGGTTGGAGAGAAGTGAAAGCTGATGGCGCACGCCGGCATTGCACACGCCAGCGCTGCCAGTATCACAAATCCGAATCGCACTTTGTGTCTCATGCTGCTAACTCCTGTGTGTTCGAACCGCAATGAGTATTCTGTACTGATTAGAAACTTGAGAATTTCCAGGTAGCCGCCAGTGTATGCGAGCCTGCTCGGTCTACCGTTGTCTTCGCCGCAAGTGTGAATACAAGATCGGTTGACGATAGTGATGCGGCATTGGCGGATGTCATGTCCACCAGTTTAACGTAAGTGTTTGCGCTGGCGCTCATAGCGCTATTGTTTGCTGTGCCGTTTGTCCAAGTGCCGGACCATGACACGTCACTGGACGCCCATGTGGTAGTACCGCCTGATGGGGGTGTAAAGGCAGTATCGTTAGGGGCTATCTCCACCCTGAGTTTCTTGCCGTCAGTGAGGACTATGGTTGTGGCGCTTACGTTCTGTGCGATTGAGTTGGTCTGCGCGCTGACGCTGTTCACAGTGAAACTGACGCTTGCAGGCACACTCACATTCACCTGCTCGGAAACAGTGGCTGTGAATGTGGTAGTCTGGGCTTCGTTCGGGAGTGTTATGGTTGCCGAGAAAGCTCGTCCCACAACGAGAGTCAGGATCATGCAGATCAGTACCGCTATCCTTGCCATACCTGTCTTCCTCCTGAAGCCAAAGTACTCTGGTGAGCGCAGTGTAAGGCGCTGAGAGTTCGCTTAGCAGAGGTGTTCTCCGGTTGTGGCAGGATATCCTTCTATGGCACATCTACATTATTTGCCATCCTGAACTTGGAGTGTTGTTGTGTAAACAATGACAAAGATGCGAAGGCGATGGAAGCTACGTTACGCTGGTACTGGGAACTGTGTAGAGATAAAAACACGCGGGTGGCAGGTGGAACTAAGCAAAGTGGGATATGCCGGCGCTTGTTGGCGCCGGCATAAGCTTAGTACGTCACTCGCGCAGAACACGGTGGCGATTCCGATAGATACTAGAAACTAGAGAATTTCCAGGTACAAGCAAGAGTATGTGCGCCTGCACGGTCTACTGTTGCTTTCGCTGCAAGAGTGAATACGAGGTCCACTGTTCCCATGGAACCGGTGTTTACTGCTGTCATGTCCGCCACCTTGACATAAGTGTTCGCGCTGGCACTCATCGTGGCATCGTTTTCCGTGGCGTTTGTCCATGTGCTGACCCATGAAACAGCGTCAGATGCCCATGTGACTGTGCCGCCCGCAGGAGCTGTGAAGTCTGTTGCGTCAGGCGCTATCTCTATTCTGAGTTTCTTGCCGTCAGCCAGAACAATGGTAGAGGCGCTTACCGTCTGTGCGGCAGAAGCTGTGCTAACCGAAACATTGTTCACCGTCCATGCAACCGCTGCCGGAACTGCTACGTTTGCCTGTTCTGCGACGTTGGCGGTGAATGTCGTGGACTGGCTTGTGTTCGGTAATGTGACTACCGCGGCGTAACAACTACTTGCGATGACAAGACCCGTGCAGATCAATACTGCAATCCTATTCATAGTGCTCTTCCTCCTGAAGATTTGCCATTGTGCGGGTATCCTTACCCATGGCTGGAATAGTCTTTATGCCGGGATCACGTGGTCTGAGATCACGGCATTCCCTGTTATTTTCTATTCCATAGTATCAGGCGCTTTGTGGTATGTTTTTCCGTGATTTGGACTTAACCAGAGTGTGCAGTATCGGTATTGTAGTGACAAATGTGGATTGGTACGGCTTGCTGATAGCGGCGGTGGATACATTTACAGAGCAGACAAAGCGCCCCGGAGAAAAATCTCCGAGGCGCTGAACCGAACTCAATACAAGAGCAATGCCGGCAAGCTGCCGGCGCTATAGCGGGGCGCCGCCTTTGTCTACGTTCTCTTTCGTGAAGACCTTGGTGCCAAGGACTATGTTCTTCTCCACCGTCTCACCATTCAGAATCTTCAGGGCGGTGTCAATCGCTTCCTTGCCGCCGGTGGGGTATTGGAACGTGGCGGTCAGAATGCCTTCCTTGACGTATCTCACGCCCTCATTCGGCAAAGAGTCAATGCCGATGAACTTGATCTGCTTCTCGCGGCCCTTGCCCTCTTGCTTGGTTGCCAGGTACGCGCCGTGAGCGCTCGGATCGTTGTGGCCATAGACAGCGTCAATCTGCGGGAAGCGGCTCAACGCCGAGTTCATCTCACGCTGAGCGTCCGGCTCGAGCCAGTGACAGTCGGCGTCAAAGATGATCTTGATCTGAGAACCTTTGATGCCCTCCATAAAACCATTGTGCCGCTCCTGGCCGGGGGTCGAGGTCATCAGGCCCTTCAACTCCACGATGCTGCCCTTGCCGCCGAGTAGCTTGACCATGAACTTGCCGGCCTCTTTGCCGATCTTCACGTTGTCCGCGCCGATGAAACTTGTGTACTTGTCACCCTCAACCTTGCGGTCGAGCACGATCACTGGGATGTTCGCTGCCATCGCCTCTGCAACCGGCTTCGTGAGCGGAAGCGCTTCCTTCGGGCTGATGATAATCAGGTTTACGCCCTGCTCCACGAACTCCTTGACCTGGGCCTGCTGGACAGGGGTTTTGTTCTGTGCGTCCTTGTACAACACTTCCAGATTCGGGTGCGCGGCGGCGGCAGCCTTCACGTCGGCGTTCATCTGCACGCGCCACGGCTCACCCAGGTTGCACTGAGACATGCCGATGACAAACTTCTTGCCGGTCTCCGTAGTGGACGTGCCGGTGGTGGTGGATTCCTTCTTGCCGCAGCCCACGGACAAAGCGCATGCCGCTGCAAGAGCAATGACGATAATACTTCGATACTTGGACATCCTGGTCTCCTTTTCTATTCGCGCTTTCGCTGCTGAATCAGGACGGCCAGGATGATAATGGCGCCCTTCACCAGCAAACGCTGCGCTTCTTCGACATTGTTGATACTGAGAATTTTGTTGATATACCCGATGATAAGCACGCCGATCAGGGTGAAGAACATCCCGCCCCGACCGCCGTTCAGACTCGTACCGCCTATGACAACCGCCGCAATGGCGTCCAGCTCGTAAGTGCCGCCAGCCTCCGGGTCGCCGATCTCAAGCCGCGCGCAGTTCGAGATTCCGGCCAGCGCCGCCATCCCGCCGCAGAGCATATACGCGCCGATCTTGTCCCACGCCACGCGGATGCCCGACAGTCTCGCGGCCTCTTCATTGCCGCCGATGGCGTAGAGATGCCGTCCAAACTTGGTGTAGCGAACGACGAGGATGAAGAGGAGAATATTAACGATGAAGATGAGAGTTATCGGCTGGATGCCGGTTCCTCCCACGCCGGTGGTGAGCCAGCTAAAGAACGGCGGAGTTCCTGTTTGCACGTGGTACCACGACTGCCCGCCCGGCGCAACCTTGATGCCACCTGATATCCACTTGGCCGCCCCTCTGGCTGCGACCATAGTAGCGAGAGTCACCACAAAAGGCTGCATCTTGAACCGGGAGATCAGCGCGCCGTTTATCATTCCAACAACCGCACCAGCCAACACCGTGACGACCACCGCGACAAACGGCGGCCACCCGAAGCCGATCACCAGAAGCGAGAAAAGCGTCGCGGCAAACCCGAGTACTGACCCCACTGACAGGTCAATTCCGCCCGCCAGTATGACCAAAGTCATGCCCGTGGCGAGGATTCCGTACTCGGCATACTCGAATAGTATGTCTTTCTGTGTCTGAGCGGTGAGGAAGATCGGCCATCCAGTTGCGACGTTCTTAGGGGAGAACAACGCGCCGAGGATTATAACAGCGACAAGCGCGATTATGCCTCGCAGGTTTCCGAGCGCAGCCAATCCTCGCTTGAGGTTATCCGTTCTTTCTACCGGTTTCTCTGACATATCAATGCATCCTATTCTACGCTCACGGGCTTATCCCCTGCGCAGCATGGTCATCTCTTTTTCCATCCAAACGAACGGCGAATAATGTCATCAGCCTCGGCCTGCGTAGACACCCATACGATCAGGTTCAAGCCTTCCGGTCCGAAGCGCTCGACGAGATCCTGCGCTTCCTGACCTGTAACCCCAAGCATGAGCAGCGACTTTCCTGCTGCGCGGATTCGCTCGTACATGGGGAACCAGCACCTGGCACCGTTACCCGGCTGCCCCGCGCCAGGAGTCCACTGAATGGCCTGCAGACTCGGCATCGAGAGTAACGGTCCTTCATGCTGAAGCGCGCATGGACCGTCCCAGTGGTACACGCTATGATCGAGCATCTGGCACTGGGGTTCCATGTACGGAACCACGAAGTCTTCAAACATCTTCGCGGAGATCATTGCGCTGATATCGCACTGCAGCTTGGCGATTCGACCCTTGCCGTAGATATGGAATGCCGAGAAGCACGAACCGCCGACATCGTCCTTGATTATCTCGTACAGCCGCCGATGGTACTCATCGTACAGCGGCACTATCGCGCGTTGGAACTCATGGACCTTCTCGGGATAGTCCATCATCGCGAACAGGAGCGCCTTGTTGCCGAATAGCGACGATATAGTATCTAGATTCTCGATCAGATCAGGGAATGACACAAGAGCGCACCCAGAGAGCCGCTTCACGCCTTCTTGTGCAATCTTGATGCTCGTTTGCCAATACAGGTTGTTCTCGTCGAACACCGGTGGGACTGCTGAGGGAATATCCGTCACGCTCGGGTGGTACCAGACCGTTCGATCAGTGAGTTCCGGCTTCGAACCAATGTAGGTAGAAAGTGTACCTGGCCCAATATGAGTATCCAGATACGGGAACGCATCACCGGCATAGTATGTGTGGGCCATACTCCACTCGAACAGCCGAATGCGGTAGTCCGGGTCCAGCCACTTCTCTTCTTGAGTCCCATACTCCGGCGCAGGCTCATCCGGCACGTCCGTCTTCGGCGCCATCACCTGTAAAAGCGGGCGGTCAATCACCTCACCCTGCCACCAAGCATCATGCCGCTCTAATGCCTTTTCCCAATCCACATTGTCTATCCGCATTATCTTGCCCCTTTATCTGAGGAATCCCTGAAACATCCCGTACACCTCGTCTACTCGCGGATCAAGCTTCGGCTCATAGGTCACCAGATCGAACGACTTGCGCACGACCTCTCTCCCCTGCTCTATCGAAGCAATATGCCCAAGTCCCATCGCCTGAACGAGTATGTTACCAATCGCAGTCGCCTCTACGGGGCCTGCCACAACAGGCCGCCCGGTGACATTCGCCGCCAACTGACAGAGCAGCGTGTTCTGAATACCGCCACCGACCATGTGAATCGTGTCCAGCCGCTGCCCTACAAGCTTCTCCAGCCGTTCCAGCACCCACCGATATTTCAAAGCGAGGCTGTCCAACGCGGTTCGCACAACCTGTCCCTCGCTCTCCGGTATCGGCTGATTCGTTCGCACGCAGAACTCGCGAATGCGTGAGGGCATGTCACACGGCTTCAGGAATGATGTGTCGTCAGGGTCCACGATGGATCGGAACGGCTCGGCGTTCGCCGCCATCTCGGTCAGTGTGCTGTAGCTGATCTCCTTGCCTTGCTGTCCCCAGGTTCGCTTGCACTCCTGAACGAGCCACAACCCCATGATGTTTCTGAGGACGCGATATGTTCCCGATACTCCGCCTTCATTCGTAACATTGAACTCCAGCGCCAGTGGGTTGATGATCGGCGAAGGCGACTCGATGCCCATGAGCGACCAGGTGCCGCAGCTTATATAAGCATAGTTCTTGCCTGTCGCCGGCACCGAGGCAACAGCCGAACCGGTGTCGTGAGTAGCGGGGGCTACCCATGAAATCGCACCTGCGCCCGTCTCTGCAGTGATAGACTCCCTCAATCCGCCGAGAACGGTCCCCGGCGAGACGATCTTCTGTAGGAAGTGCGTGGGTATGCCGAATTTCCCCAGTAGTTCGGTATCATAGCCGCCCTTGTTCGGGTTGTAGAACTGAGTGGTGGTGGCATCCGTAAACTCGTTAGCCTTTTCACCGGTGAACCAGAAATTGAGAAGGTCGGGCATCATCAGCATGGCCTTCGCGGTATCCAGCAGCCACGGATTCTGACGAGCCAACGCAAGCAACTGGAATACCGTGTTGAACTGCATGAACTGGATGCCCGTGCGGTCGTATACCTCAGCGCGCGGCACTATGCTGAACGCTTCTTCCATCATGCCATCCGTGCGCGAGTCCCGATAGCAGACCGGATTGCCGAGTAGGATGTCATTCGGACCCAGGAGGCCGAAGTCCACGCCCCAGGTATCTATGCCCGCACCAGCGATATCCTTGCCGTAGGTATGGACCGCCATCCGCAGCCCTTCCTTCATCTCCTCGAAGAGCCTGAGCACATCCCAGTGAAGGCTTCCACCGGCAGAGACACCGCCGTTTCGGAAACGGTGGACATCCTCCAGTCGTAGCTTGTCGCCGTTCAGCAAGCCCATGACTGCCCGACCGCTCTCAGCCCCCAGATCAAACGCAAGAAATCTCAGATCGCTGGACATAGCATCCCTCCAAACCGGCGCGCGCCGGCGAAATATCCAGCCAATATTAGCAGATTTGTTGGTGGAACGTAAAGCATGAGAGAGGTAGTCACCATGCGAAGATAGAATCAATACTTATCATGGACAGAATCGGCATTGCAGTATGGAACTTCCCCGGTGATCTGCTCGCGCCAAAGCTGCGCATGTTCGCGGAGATGGGCTACACCGCCGTGAGCATAAACAACCGCTTCATGGACACACTGACCGATGGTGAGGAGGCGGAGGCGAACAGAGTGCTGGAGGAGTTCGACCTCTTGGTCACGCTCCACGGCGGACTGGTCGCGACTGGTGAGCAGGTTGATGAAAACCTCATCCTGCGTCGGGCTGAGCGCATCTTGCGATGGCACAAAAACACCGGCAGGATTGTGTGCAATTCGTATGACGTGCCAAACACCGAGGCCGACGGAATGAAGCGCAAAGACCCTGCCCGGATATCGCAGGTGGTGAGGCTGATCCTAGACCGATACGCGGAGTCAGGCATTCGGGTACTTCTGGAGGACTGCCCGCTGAACGATGAGATGGCCGAGTATTTCGACGGCTGGACCAAGGCATACCCGCATCTGGGGACACTCGTAGACCTCGGGCACATGAACATGCGGCTCCGAGGGCGCCAATCCGACGGGCTGCTTGAACCTGGAGCGGTCGAGAACTACCTGAAGGCGATTCCCTGGGAAATCGGCGAAATACACGTACACAGCAATGACGGATCGAAGGACCAACATGCGCCGCCCTATTTACTAAATGCGGATTTGGAGACTGCAACACGAGTCCTCCGCGAGATCGGCTTCAAGGGAATATCCACCATCGAACTGGTTCCGGCCTGGTGCGGGCTGCCTGAGGAAGAAGTCATCCCGGCGTGCAGGAAGTCACTCGACTACTGGCGTCGGCTCCTTAACGAAGAATAGTGAGGTCATCATGATTCGAAGCATTGGCATTTCTGAATTCTTGTTGCTTCCGGTCATCCTGGTACTCGCCGTTCTCCCGATCATAACAGCAGTGTGGGTATATCGGGACGCGACGAGCCGCAACAACAAGGATGCCGCGATCTGGGCAGTAGGGTCGGCGCTGGCATGGCCGCTGGTGGTCATCATCTACCTGATCATACGCCCCGGCGCTCAGCAGAACACGCCCTAGAAAGAAATCCTAGTGTACATTAGCCACAGAACGGACAACTTCACCGAGTCCATCATCCGCGAGATGACGCGCCGAAACGCGGAGGTGGACGGCATCAACCTCGCCCAGGGATTTCCGAACTTCAACCCGCCCGAGGAGTTGGTCGAGGCCGCGTGCAAGGCCGTGCGCGATGGGTTCAACCAGTACTCGATTACCTGGGGCGCGCCTCGCCTCCGGGCCGCAATCGCGGAGAAGGCCCTCTGGTACAACGGCATCCAGGCCGACCCGGACAAGAATATCACCGTCACCTGTGGGGCGACAGAGGCGATGATGGCCGCCATGATGGCGATCATCAATCCCGGCGACGAGGTCATCCTCTTCGAGCCGTTCTACGAGAACTACGGGCCGGACAGCATCGTCAGCGGCGCAAGGCCGGTCTACGTGCGCCTGCACGAGCCGGACTTCAGCTTCGACCGTGATGAGCTTCGCGCGGCGTTCAGCGATCACACGAAGGTCATCATCATCAACACGCCGCACAACCCGTCCGGCAAGGTGTTCACCCGCGAGGAGCTTGAATATATCTCCGACCTGTGCAATGAGTTCGATGTCCTGGTGGCGAC
>JANYKG010000144.1 GCA_025358205.1 Armatimonadota bacterium | reverse complement strand
CATACATGACTGGGACATCGCAGCCAGCCCGATCCTTTATACATCGAAGTCCGGGCGCAAGATGGTCGCGGTCGGCGGCAAGAACGGATACCTATACGGGCTAGACCGAAATCTTACGAGTGTGCGGTTCAAGGTTCCGGTCACCAGACACATTAACGAGGACACCCCGCTGACGCCCGAAGGCACGCGTTTTGCCCCTGGGACCCAGGGCGGTGTCAACTGGAACGGTCCGGCATATTCGCCTCTCAACAATGCGCTCTATGTGAACACCCGAGACTGGGCGACGACAGTGAAGCTGGGTGGACCCGAGACGCTGGAAAACCACAAGGTAGGCGCTCCATTCGTCGGTTCCGCTAACGGCTTTGGAGAAGACGACCCGCAGTCCGAGCGCATGGGATGGCTGACATCGGTGGATGCCGATACGGGACACATGCGATGGCAATACCGAGCGCCGATGCCTCTGGTTGCAGCAGTCACACCCACTGCCGGGGGTCTGGTCTTCACCGGCGACTTGGATGGCAATCTGCTCGCGTTCGATGCAAAGAACGGGAAGATTCTCTTCAAGACAAAAGCTGGAGGTCCGATAGGTGGTGGGATCATAACCTACGCCATCGGTGGCAAGCAGTACGTTGCCGTAGCCGCTGGTATGAAGAACGGCTTGATGGGGGTTGATAGCGGCCCCGCTTCCGTGGTGATTTACGCGCTGCCGTAGCTCGGTGACAACATCACCTGATGGACGCCCCTGTGCGCAATGATGGGCGGCAGGGGCGTCTTACACTGAGTTGGGTTAATCCATCACTGGGACAATAGAGGACAAACGCGTGTCAAAGAGGGGATTCACGCTCATCGAACTCCTGATTGTCATAGGCATCATAGCGGTTCTGTCGGCCATTTTATTCCCAGCATTCGCAAAAGTTCGTGGGAAGGCGCGGCAGATCAACTGCATGTCGAATCTGAGGCAATTGGGCATGGCTATGAGCGTCTATGTTACCGATTGGGATAGCGCTTACCCGTATGATCTGAGACCCCGATCATCCGCTGCCCCCGGTGCAGGACCGGCTTACGATGGGACGAATAAGTGGGACAGTTCGCCGATCATTAGGGCTCTTGCCCCGTACGTGCATTCGGACGATCTTCCATTCTGCCCGGATCGTCCAAGGAAGATGCCCGATCTTGGCACTCTCTCCAACTACGAGTTCAATGGGTTCATCGCACTCAATGACTCGCCGCTGGCTCCACATAGCGGCCCCGTGTTGGTATCCGATGTCGTAAATTCCGCCGAGGTGCTGTTGTTCGAGGACTATGGCACTGGCGTGGAAAGCCACGCGGGTTATAGGAACTTCGTGTTGTGCGACGGTGGCGCGAGAGCGTATCCCGCGAAAATGCAGGGTGCGCCCCCGTGCCACGCTAAGTGGTGGCTATAGCCGAACACTCGGCGATTGAACTGAAGGTGAAGGGTCGCAGGATACCCGATTGGACACTTGTGGACAACCAGACAGGCCCACTCCCCAACGCCCGGTGACGTCAGGCGAACCGACCGAGGTAACTGATCCTGATTCCCTGCGGTTGTGCCAAGCTGAGGATAACGGAGTTCCCGCTACTCAAGGGATCAGCGTGATGAGTGAAAAGTGAACTGCCCGCGTGGCGATGGGCAGTGCTCCCGAAGACAGCTCACTCGTCACTTATCACTCATCAATACCCCGTCTCGTTGTATGCCGCGAGTTCCTTCTCGTTGAACTCCGGGCCGCCGTCGCGGTTGTGGCTGGTATAGACATGCGGGCGCAGACCCTTCGCGAGCATCGCCTCCATCGCCGTCCCGCAGATCATCCACAGGCACGCGATGAACCCGATCCCCGAGACCGGCATTACCTTGCACGGCAGCCCCTCGATCTCCTGCGAGGCATCTCCGTAGGGCGCGCAGATGTCCACCACCAAGTCGCCCACGTCCGCGAGCTTTTTGCCCGAGGGGTGCAGCGACTTCACGTTCGATGTATACTCGATGGAAGTCAGCACGATCACCTTCACGCCGATCTCCATGCATTGGATGCAAAGCTCAATCGGCCAGCGGTTCTTGCCCGAGACAGAGCCTGCAAGCACCACGTCGCCCTTGCGAAGTTGGCTTGTGCGGACTGCGGTCTTCACATGCTCCAGGTCGGCCTCGATGGCCTGTTCACGCGCACGGTTCTGCTGGCTTGCGGCGATTGGGTTGTCCAGGCTCATGCCGAAGCCGAACCGCCTGAGCGCCATCAGCCCACCCGCGCGGTTGGTCATTTCCTGCGCAGTGCCGTGGCCCATGTCCGTGATGAACACCGCGCCGCCGTTCGCCCATGACTCGGCGATCATCTGCCCGGCCTTAGTGATGTTCTCCATCTGCTCGGCGCTTATCCGATCAAGCAGACCGTGAATCGTGTTTACGTAGTTCTGTGCAACCATTAAATCCTCCAAAATCAAGTGTGATGAGTGATACATGAACTGCCGTCAAGCTGTACCCAACCCTTAGGGTGCAGTTCACTCATCACTTGTCACTCTTCATAGTCCGTTCTCCCTGCTGCCTGTACTCCAGCCTTATTCCGCCGGGTTCCTCTGCTGGGAACTGCTCCGGCTGGCTGTCCAACACGTCCAGGAACGGCTGCTGGGTCTCTTCAATGCGGGCGAGCAACTCCTGCGACCACTCCACGCCCATCGCCTTCAACGCCAACAATGCTGATCCGACACACGGACGCACCTTGGGCCGAACGGGTCGCAGACTTGGCGCGAACTCCGATGCTCGTTCATAGACCCGGTTCCAGTACATGTCGCAATTCTGAGAGATGCCGCCGGATGCGATCATCGCATAGCTGCTGTCCGCCAAATCGAACTTTCGCACCACGTCTCTCAGGGTATCCGAGATGTCATCCGCCGCCTGCAGGACAATATTTCGCGCGATATCATCCCCTTCGCACGCCGCTCGGATCACAGCCTTTGCTGCCGACGCTATCCTCGACCGACCGATGTGTTGCTGATAGATGAGACTGAAGACATCTTTGGTGGACTCTACGCCGAGTTCCTGCGGCACTAGCTCCGCGAGGGCGGTCCGGCGTTCCGGACTCCAATCAGAAACCATCGCCGCGCGCATGCCCATGTGTCCGATCTGATATCCGCTGCCGTGGTCACCCAGCACCGGACCAAGCCCATCGAGATGGACGCAATCTCCAGCCTCAGTTAGCACCGCCACGAATGCGCCTGTGCCGGATAGCACCAGAATGCCGTGGGTTTCCAAGGCCGTCGCAAGTCCTCTGGTCAGTTCGGCTGCGTGGACGTAGTGTGCTGTGACGTTCGGGAAGGCCATCTTGTCGAAGATGCCTTCGTACAGCCCGGCGACCCACAGATCGCTGGGTCTGAGTTCGCCCAACGCCTCACGGATTGCCTCCGCGTACGATTCCTGCGCTGCTTCACGACCGGCCCACAGCGCCTGTCCCGTGCCGCCGCGCCCCCAGCCGAGGACGTTGCCATGCTCATCTATGAGAACGGCGTCACTCTTCGTGCCGCCGCCGTCAATTCCTAGTGCGAGTTTCTTGTTCATCACAATATCATGGTCAGACGGTCAAATGGTCACATGGTCGAGTGCAGTCACAGGCGACCATATGACCATTCAGCCATTCTGTTGGACCATTCCCTCTATTCGTCAAGCTGCCCGTGAATCAGTCCCATCGGAAGCGGCGCAGGCTTTTCGCAGGTACTCTGCAGCATGATGTGCTTGCCCTCGCGCGATGCATCGTGGAACGCGTGCATGATGTCCAGCACGTGGAACGCCAACTCGCCGCTTGCACGGTGCTTTCGGCCTGAGCGGAGGGCATAGGCCATGTCCGCGACGCCGAGGCCCCGGCTGTTTTGCGCGTACCCGTGGGTCAGCGAAACGTCCGACCACTCCGCGGCGCCTGCCCTGCGAACCTTCACCGGACCGCCGAAGGTATTCGGATCGGGAACGCTGAGCGAGCCCTCGGTGCCGTATATCTCGATCCTGGGAAGCTGGGCCGCCCAGACGTCGTTACTGGTGATGATCGTCCCGACCGCTCCGTTCTCGAAATCGAGTATGCCCGCGATGTGAGTTGGGACCTCCACCTTGATCACCTGTCCGCGCTTGGGCTGACTGGTGATCAGTCGCTCCGGGAAGGTGATTCGAGCAGAGCCGGTGACCCGCCTGACTGGACCAATCAGATTGACCAGTGCCGTCAGATAGTAGGGGCCCATATCGAACATCGGACCGGCGCCGGACTTGTACAGGAACTCCGGGTCCGGGTGCCAGGTCTCCGCGCCATGGCCCGTCATGAAGGCGGTTGCGCCGATCGGCTCGCCGATCCAGCCGTCCTCGATCAGCTTCCGGCAGGTCTGGATGCCCCCGCCCATGAACGTGTCAGGCGCGCTGCCGGCCCGTAGACCCTTTGACCGTGCAAGCTCGATGATCTTCCGGCCATCCTCGCGCGAGACCGCGAGCGGCTTCTCGCCGTGGACGTTCTTTCCGGCCGCGAGCGCGCCCAATGCGATCTCGGCATGAACCTTAGGAGGCGTGATGTTGATGACGATCTCGATCTCCGGGTCCGCGAAAATCTCGTCGTTGGTCATTGCCTTGCAGCCGAACTCGGCGGCTTTGGCCTCAGACCTTTCCCTGATAATATCCGAGCAGCCCTTGATCTCCAGGATGTCGAAGTTTTTGCCCGCCTCCAGGTATATGGGGCTGATATTCCCGCAGCCAATGATGCCGACCTTGGTAGTTGTGATTGCCATGATGAACCCTTTCGAGAAATGGTTTATGGTTCACGGTTAATGGTTGATGCTAGACTGGTTTCCATTAACCATTGGCCATCAGCCATTAGCCGTTCCCTGCTATTCGTCCAACTGCCCGTGAATCAGTCCCATCGGCAGCGGAGCGGGCTTCTCGCATGTGCTCTGAAGCTCGATGTGCCTGCCTTCGCGTGATGCGTCGTGGAACGCATGCATGATGTCCAGGACGTGATACGCAAGGTCGCCGCTCGCGCGGTGTTTCCGGCCAGAGCGCAACGCATACGCCATATCCGCCACGCCGATGCCCCTGCTGTTGTCCGCGTATCCGTGCGTCAGCGGAACGTCCGACCACTCCGCCGCGCCGGCTCTGCGAACCTTCACCGGTCCGCCGAATCCGTTCGGGTCGGGGACGCTGAGCGATCCTTCGGTACCGTATACCTCGATCCTGGGAAGCTCGGCCGCCCACACGTCGAAGGTCGTTATGATGGTTCCCACTGCGCCGTTCGCGAAGTCCATAATGCCCGCCACATGGGTCGGCACATCAACCGTGATGACTTCACCCTTCTTCGGCTGGCTGCCGATGGTGCGCGTGGGGAAGGTGACTCTGGCCGAACCGGTCACCCGCTTCACCGGTCCCATCAGGTTGACGAGCGCAGTCAGGTAGTAGGGACCCATGTCGAACATCGGGCCGCCGCCTGCCTTGTAGTAGAACTCGGGATCGGGATGCCAGCCCTCATGACCGTGGCACATCATAAACGCCGTCGCGCCGATCGGTTCGCCGATCCAGCCGTCCTCGATGAGCTTACGGCAGGTCTGAATGCCGCCGCCCATGAACGTGTCCGGCGCGCAGCCTATGCGGACGCCCTTCACCTTTGCGGTCTCCAGCAACTTCTTGCCGTCTTCGCGCGTGATGGTGAGCGGTTTCTCGTTGTGAACGCTCTTGCCTGCCTCCACCGCTGCCTGCGCGACCGACGCGTGGGCGTTCGGGATTGTCAGGTTCATGATGATCTTGATCTCAGGATCGGCGAGCATCTCGTCAACGGTCATTGCCTTGCAGCCGTTCTCCTCCGCCTTGGATTGCGCTCGCTCCATGATCATATCCGCGCAGCCCTTGATATCCAGGATATCAAACGTCTTCCCCGCCTGGAAGTATATCCCGCTGATATTCCCGCAACCGATGATTCCTACTTTTGTCTTTTCCATACTATTTCCTTTCCTGTGAGTTTGTCAGTAGATCAGTATTTCAGTTCATCAGAACGGTCATGCTCGCAACTTCGTCATGAGGGAAGCCAGCATCCGCTTCACTTCGGTTACGTCCTGGGTGAGAGCATCTTGATCCGTTTTCTCGAGGTAACCAAGCTCACCAGCCAGCAACAGAAAATACTCTACTTCACTAGCCGACCCCATGGCAATCTGCAGAAAGCGGACTAGTTCAGCATTGCCCCTTCGCCCACAGCCCTCTGCAATGTTAGCTGGAATTGACGATGCAGCCCGCCTCATCTGGCTTGTGATTCCATAGACCTCGGATTTCGGGAATGCGGCTGTAGCTTTGTACACCGCAAGCGTAAGGCTGTGGCCCTTTGTCCAGATCTTAAGATCCCTGAAATCCTGCAAGCCGATCTCCCTGTTCAATACTGACAAACTGACTAACTGATCTACTGATGAACTATTTCGCCGCCCACAGCATTCCGCGGCGGATGATCTCCTTTGCCTCGGGAACCTGGAAGTCGGACGCCACATGCCCGAGCGATGAGTAGAAAACCTTGCCCGCGCCGTACATGCGCTTCCAGACCACCGGCATAACCGTGCCCGCAACCCACGGATACGTGTCGCCGCTCACAACGGTTGTCGCCAATACGTCGTTGCCTGGGTCTGTGTGCATATAGTACTGCTCGCTGTGCATCTTGAAGTCGCTCAATCCGGCCACAATCGGGTCCGACGCCTTCGTGATGTTGACCGTGTAGTCAATGATCCCACCGGGATGCTCAACCCACTGGCCGCCGACCATGAACTGGTAGCCGGTGTTGTTGCGGAACGAGTCGCCCATGCCGCCGTGCCAGCCCGCGATGCCCACGCCGCTCTTGATCGCCGTCAGCAGACCCTTTTCCTGCTCGCCTGTGATCTGGCCCATCGTCCACAGCGGAACGATGAGGCTGTAGTTCATCATCTTTTCCTCGTCCAGGTAGGCGTCCATCGTGTCCGAACAAGTGACATCGAACCCCTCGGCTCTGAGTACCGGCTCAAAGACCTCCATGCACTGCTTGGGCTCGTGCCCGTCCCATCCGCCCCAAACCATCAATGCTGATTTCATGCTATTCCTCCGTCCGAAATATCGTGAGAGCTGATTCTTCTTACCCTAGTTTCACTCCTGAAACCGTTACTCCTCCGCGAATTGCGCAGATTCGCCGGAAAGGGAGTGACACGTGAATCGTGACACGTGACTCCAGAAGCGAGATGCTCTCACGGGTCATTTGTCACGAGTCAGCTTGACCGTCGCCCTTGCCCCGCCTCGCAGTGTGCCAAGCGACGCGTCGAAGATGAGTTCGGTCATCCCGTCGGCGAGTTCATAGTTGCCGGTCGAGGAGTTGTAGAAGCGCGGAAGATCCTTGTCAGCGATTTGCAGCGAAAAGACGCCGGGCGCTGTCTCCACAAGCCTGTGCCACGCAAACGTGCCTGGAACGAGTCGTACGCGAACATTCGCGCCTGATGCCGGACCTCCATCGTACGGAATCCACGCCTTCACCTCCATGCGAATCGCACTTCCTATATGATGGACGGTGATCTTCATTCCGATGCCGTGGTTGATCATGCGGGTGGAGGAGTAGCCATCGTATTCGTGAATGTGCTCCTGTACGTGGGCAAGTGTGTGCTCGTAGATGCTGACGTCTGCGCCCCGGCGTTTCCAGGTTCCTACCATCCACTCGGCACCCCGGAGTTCAGATGCCGCGAACTCCGCGCCAACTATCGGCCTGAAGAGGATCAGTGCAGTGCCCCACGGACTCAGGTGGGCCTGGGCATTCTTGCACGACTTTTCAGTTACCAGATCAATCATCTCCCAACGCCCGAGCACTTTTGATTCGGGGATGGACAACTCCGCCTGAACACAGTCTTGGTGAGCGCGTATCCTGGGTGATAGCTTAAGCCGGATATCCGTTGCCTCTGACGAGCGATTGATGAGTACAGCGATGAGGTTAGTGCCGTCGGTCAAGGGAAGGCACTCCACTGCTGAGTCGCGTCCTATGGGTCCTATCAGTCGTATAGGTCGCATGTCCGCCCGCTTCGAGATCGCAGACTCCAGCGCATCCATGGGCAGCGGGTTCACGTCAGCAGACCAGGTGGCAGCCCCATGCGGATTCTGGGTCTGGTGGATTACCCTAACCGGGTCAACATCGGTATCATCGGGGATGCGGACGGCCAGTGGTGACTGCGCTTTGTGCCCGTATCCGTCATCACTGCCAAACTCTCCGACCGAGACCACGGTTCCGCCGGATTTCTCATAGTCAGACAGTCGTGCACGTGTTCGCTGGGTGATGATCGGGTTGTCCACACTGATTATAACCGGGGTTACGCGCGCGAGTTCGGGACTGATCTGGACATCGGTTAGCAGCATCACGTGCCAGCCGCGCACTATCGCCTGGTCGTAGAGCAGCGTCCAACGATCCTGCCACCATCGCCGCCAGGTGGCGTCTGAGATGAAGATGCCGACCTGCGGCTGAAGTCGCGAGCAGCCCTCCAGGTAGGGCGCGGCCTTGTTGATCTCAGCGAAAACCTTCTTGCACTCGACCTCCGCCGGTGTTCCCGCAATGCCCCACTCGCCGTCGGGAAGGTTGCCCGCCCACTGCACGAGTCCCAGGTGCCAGACGCCCATCCCCAGCGCTTCGTAGACCGTTTTGCGCAGACTCTCCGGGCTGAAGCCTCGACCTCCACCTTGCGCGGATGGATCAAGCTGCTTGTTTGCCAGTCGGGGCGCCGCGACCGGGACGCCGAAGCTGGTCTGCTGGTCGAGTGTCAGGCGGATTAGCCGTTCGGGGTCATCGTCAATCGAGATCGGCCCCGCCTCAAAGCCGTCCGCGTAGCCCGCTAGGTCGCCGACGGGATAGCCCATCCTAGCGCGGAAGTCGCGGGCGAAAGGGTTGCCGTGCGTGGGGATCAGCAGTGGCCGGGACGGATCGCACCCTCGGAGAAACGCGGTGTCCCCGGCGTAGTAGTCCGCCAACGCTGACTCGCGGAAGGCGTACCAGTCATCCCTGTTCTCGCCAGGTTCGCCGTGCTTGCCAAAGCGCGTCTGCCACGTCTGGAACTTTTTCACGGCATCGGGCCGGTAGTCGCCTTCGGGCAGACCGAAATAGTCGGGATAGCTCTGCTCACCGCCGAGAACCCAGTATCGAAGGTGTTTCTCGTTCTTCAGCGCGCGCGCCATGTCGGCCATTTGCTCGCGCGATAACCTGCTCAACAGCGCATCGTTCGTCGCGGGGAACGGGTTGTCACCGGCGCGAATCGTGTTACCCTGCTTGTCGAGCATAGCCGCTTCCGGCCTGAGCTTCCAGAACCAGTCCGGGTAGCGCACAAACCACGCGTTGTTGTGCTCGCCGATGCCCGCCCCGGCGTCAAAACCTAGCTCGTCCAGCGTCTTGCCGGGCGTGATTCCCATCCATCCAAGCTGTTCCGCAGCCGGGACAGTTTGTACGCTCGTGGTCGCTGCATCATCTTGTCTCACACTCATCATCGCGTGCAGCGAGGCGGCGTTTGCGCCTGTTCGGGTTGCTTGGTCCTTCATCGCGTTGGGGTTCGTCCACAGCCAGAATGAGAGCATCTCTCCGGGGCGATGAACCCAGTCCTGGTACGCAGGCGAGAGCATCTGAGGCAGCAGGGCATCTTTGGGCGTCATGGGTGCGTTACCCCCTTGGCAGGCGGCGGTCAGAGCAAGTATGGCGGTCAGAGTGATGAGAGTAGTTTTCATATCGGGAACGGCTTGTACATCGGCGTGTGCAGCATCCAGGCGAGAATAGTCAGAATGATGGCGATGGCGTAGTCGCCAAGCACCAGCCCGATGAAGAACGGTATCGCCCGACGGTAGAGAGTCAGCCCGCCGACCCGCATGAGAAGCGATTTGATAATGGCTGCTATCAGCATCGGGCACCAGAACCATTCCAGCGCGCCGCTCTGGGCCATCACGAAACCTGCGGGGTGAAACGGCCACCACATCAGCTTGAGGTTCGCGATCTGAAGGCCGAACGTGAACAGCAATCCCCACACGGCAGCCAGAATCCTCGGCAGATCAGGCCGTGGAGCGGTGCCGTCCAGTTGCGAGCGAAGCCCCTCGAACGCCATGCGGCCCTGATACGTGCGCCACTGATCAGTAAGGGCGGTTGCCGCGCCGTTCCTATAGTAGACATCCAGCGCAATCCACAAACTCGCGAAGATACTGAGAATGGACGCAATCGCGAGTGCGGTGACCAACTTCCGTCGGCGAATCTGAACGGCATCGGACAGGCGCATCAGGTCAACGTAGGTCGGCAGGGCATGCGCGCGGAAGTCGCCGAACGAGAACCAGCGCAGGTATGCGAGTCCCACCCCTTGCCCGACCGGCATGGGGCCGATCATGAACGCTCGCGCCCACCATGATACGTCCGTGCCCAGGTTCCATATCAGGCCGACCGCGGCGCGCATCCACCCGACGCTTATCATGAAGACCAGGAACAGGCCGAGGAACAGAAGTGCAGTACCGACATGCAGTCCAAGTGCGATTCCGTACCCTAACATGACGACGAACGAGACCACCAGTGCGACCCATACGCCTCGGTCGCGAGGTTCGCTTAACGATCTGCGAAGAGTGTGTCTGGCCGACCAGAGGACGACGAGGGAAAGCGCCAGTACCGCGCCCTGAGCCTGCTCAGCGGCATATGGGAACGCAATTCCGCCGATGCTGCCGGAGTGAATGCCGTAGAGACGTCCGGCCAGGTTTTCGCCCTTGCCCAGCGCGTAGAAGAACACGCTTGAGAGCAGGATGTTGGTCGGCACGAGCATGGAAAGCCCGATGATGCAGGGGTAGAAGGTTATCCACAGCACGCCGATGCCGTTCCAGGGCGGCGGGATGGTCGCGCCGATGTCGGTCGGCAGCACGCGGAGTTCGGGGATCGAGGGTATCACCACATGCAGGGCGTTCATCCCCTGGATGGCGATGGCGACGGCGGCCCCTAGTATAAGGAATAGGCGTGCGTTGCCCAGCGATTCGGTGACGATCAGCGGAACCTGGGCGACCGGGAACGTCAGACGCTCTTCGTTCGCCCAGCGTGGGTAGAAGAGGTGCGCCAGGCAGTACTGCACCACCAGCAGCGCGCCGATGAAGATGCTCCAGTGCATCATCGGCACAAGCCACGCCTGCCAGACTTCCGTCTTGTACAGGCTGGAATGGCCGAGGAAGAATCCGCGCACCACGTCCGGCGACCTCGGCGCGGCCCACTCGGGTATGGCGCTCGTGAACTCCTGCCAGCGGTTTTCGGGTGTGGCGAACCAGAACGGCGCGGCCAGCGTGGTGATCAGAAACTGCACCATGCCCATCGTCGAGATGCCGACGGTACCGGCGACGATGGCGTATATCAGGATGATCTTGCGCGTGGTAAGGCTTCGGAAGACTGTTCGCAGCGCAAGCAGGACGAGCAGCACTCCCACGGCAGCGAAGCTGAGCGAGATGGATGCCAGGTCGGCGGAGTTGTGGAGAATCTCGCTGGTGAAGACCCAGATGCAGATCAGCGGTGCAAGGATGATCCCCGCCGCCATGGCGAAACCAGGCGACCCGGAGCGCTGATCTTCCGGTTCTTCCATGCCGGGCTTTTCGGTTCGGGCCTTTGGTACGATCATGATCGCCTACACTCTATAGGATATGCGCTCACCCGGTCAAGCAGGGATTGTGGGAAGGTGTGTGGGAGTATGGAGGTGTGGGAGTGCCCGATTTGCATTAGCAACGGGATACCGTCGCACGATACGGAAAGTGGGGGTATGGAGAATGCCGAAAAGCCCGTGGGAAAACGAAGAGATGGCGCGATTGAGCTTGTCCAGTGTGGACACGAAGTTCCTGCCGGGTACCGCACAGGAGGTTGACTTCCTGGAGCAGGAGCTTTCGCTGTGCCCAGGAGCCAGGGTGCTGGACCTGGGATGCGGCGCCGGTCGCCACTCGATAGAGCTTGCCCGCAGAGGATACGAGGTCGTCGGAGTGGACATCTCGCCGATCATGCTGGAGGCGGCGCACGAGAGAGCGTCTGCCGCTGGAGTGAAAGTGGAGTTCATATGCATGGACCTGGCGGACCTGAGTGAACGTTTCAGCGATGAGGCTTCGTTCGACGGGGCCATATGCCTCTGCGAATCCGGCCTAAGCGTACTGGGCCAGCATAAGGATTTCCGGTTTTTGCAGAACGTCCATCGTCTGCTCAAACCCGGTGCAAGTTTCGTCCTCACTGGACTCAACGCGATCAGAAGATACAGAAGTCCCGGCCCGGTGTTCGACTTCATGACTGCAGTCGTCCACTGGTCCATGCCGGTGAACGATGGCAAGGATACCCTCAGCGAGGATATTCGTGTCTACACGCCGTCCGAACTGAGACTGATGCTCAAACTTGCGGGATTCGGCGAGGTAGAGATATATGGCACGACTCCGGGCAACTTCGGTAGGTCTGACCTGGTAATAGATGCAATCGAGATGATGGCGATTGCGAAGAGGTCGGCTGATATCTGACGAAGGGAGAATCTGTGGAGAAGTCGGAATTGGCATATCACATTGAGGAGATGGCCCTTACCGCATGGCCGTGTTTTCAGCAAGACCTGGTGGATGGCTGGATTCTGCGGTTCGCGGACGGGTATACATTCAGATCGAACTCCGTGCAGCCTTTCCATTCTGGCGCAGACGTGGAGGAGAAGATCGGGCGCTGTGAGGAGCTTTATTTCCAGCGCGGTCTGCCGACCGCCTTCAAGATATCGCCGATTGTGCAGCCGCCGGACCTTGATTCGGTTTTGGAGTCACGCGGCTACCGGAAACACACGCCGACGAGTGTGCAGGTATTGGATGTTCTGCCGGAGTCGCAGGTGAACGCACGGAATGCCGATGTCAGATGCATGTCACTCAGCGAATGGCTCGATGCGTTCTCGATAATCTCGGCATTACCGGCGGAGAAGAAGCCGCTTCATGCAGGCATTGTGGAGAGGATATCTCCTCCGATGTACACGGTGGCGGTCTACCATGAGGGCCAACCGGCGGCATGCGGCCTGGGAGTGCTGCAAGATGGCTGCGTCGGTCTGTATGACATTTGCACAGTGCCGTCCATGCGGCGGATGGGATTGGCCTCGAAGATCATTCAGGCTCTGTTTGTGTGGGCCTCCGATAACGGCGCATCCAGCGCCAGCCTCTCGGTCGTCGAGGCGAACGCCCCAGCAGTCAGTCTATACAGAAAGCTGGGATTTCGGCACGTGTACTCCTATTGGTATCGGATCAAGGACAGACAGGACCTGTAATGGAAGCCATTGATCCTCACAGCGAATTTACATAGATCAGGCTGATAATGACCGCGGCGACACCGCTGATAGTCATGACTAGAAGCATCAGTATGGGGTAGGCGTAGGTCGGCACCCCCAACAGACCAAGCCCAACCGACGCCAGTATGATCACGCTTCCCATGATCGCCAACTGCTTCCCGGCGTATTCGTTCGCTTTGTACCAGATATCGGGGTTTGCCAGCGTCTTGTGTATCCTGAACCCGTATATGCCATTCGGCGGAATCTTGCGCAGGATCAGGGGAATGGATATCCCGACGAAGAGAAGCCCTGTCAGGATAAACGAAATCATTATTAGCAGGTTCATGTCCTACCTCCACTGGTATCTGACACCGCACCGGCCCAGGAGTTGCATCACCGCCGAAAAATCAAGGGCCGGACACCTGCATGGCACCCGGCCTCTCTGAACTGATTACTGATTACCGATCACTGGTCACCGATCACTGATGATTGGTGACTGATCACTGGCTACTCGCTGTCGCCCTCGCCCTTCAGAGCCTTTTCTCTTTCCTGCAGGAAAGCAAGCTCGGCGCTCTCCAGGTCCTTACTCGTCACCGGTTTGACCTTCTCGGCTTTTGGCGCTGGTTCCTCCTCGGGCTTCTCTGCCACTACTTCCGGGCTTTCCGCGACGACCGCCGCCTCTATCGCCTTCGCGGTCTTCACTGCTTCGGGCTTTGGCTTGTCGCTGGGCAGGGCCTTCTCGAGGTCGTTCATCTGCACGAGCAGCGTATAGGCCAGGGTGAACTGCTTGTCCTCCGCGCTCAGGCGGTTTCTCGCCTCGCCGGAGAGGTTGTTCAGCCACTTCTTCTTGATGGCGTCCTGAACCTGGATGTGACGTTTCAGCACATCGGTCGGCAGGCTGTCGGTGTCAACCTTGATGCACACTTCCTTCTCGTCGTACACGCGGTCAACCACGCCTACAAGTCCGCGATAGAACGGGTAATACGTGCTGCTCTTCGAGTCTGCGGGCGTTGTTTCCCGGTCAATTATCTTAACGAAGTCGCCTTCTTTGAATCTCATGTGAATCTCTCCTCTAGCCTGGATTATTCATGAAGTGAGTAATCCAGGGCCTTTTGAGCATTATTCACGAGGAACGTGAATAATGCGGACCAGCCAGTCCCAATATATCGTCCACATTCTAGCACATTCCCCCGGCCTTTTCCAGTTTTAGTGCCTTGAATGAACCACGGAGGCACAGAGGTCACAGAGAATTCCATGAGGAAACCAGGAACGCAGGAAGAGAAGCCCACATGGAATCCGGTAATAACAATCCCTTCTTGGTTTCCTTAGCGGTATGGCTTTCTCTGTATTCTCCATCTCCTATCCTGCTTATCCTGTCCATCTTGTTAAGTTTCAGTCCCTCTCTGTGTCCTCTGTGTCTCCGTGGTTTGACATACTCCTTCATTTCGCGCAGAATATCAGCATCCTAACATCTCATCCCAAGGCGGCAAAAAAATGCGGACACGAACAAGACGAGCGCTATTCTTCGCACATCCGTTCTGGCTGCCGGCAGTGGCGCTGGCCGGGGCGATGCTGGCTGTGGAGTATGCGGTGGCGTCCAAGGCGGGACCGCATGCCATGCGGGTGTCGGCGGTCATGGCCCTCGTCATCGGGCTGCCGGCCGTCCTCTACACCAAGTATCTGGTTCGTCGGAACATGTCTTTCTACTGGGAGTACACATTCGTCATCGCCGACCGTGCTGCGCAGTTGGAGTTTTGGCGGAGGAACTGGAAGAACCTGTACGCGAACGTCCCGCTCTCGCTGGCCGTGGTCGCCACGTGGTTCGCCTCGCGCGAGTTGCGCGTGGAGTGGGCGCCAATGCTGGGGCTGATGCTGATCTTGTGGGTGCTGCTCTACCCCGAGCAGGAAGAAATCCACCGCCGAATCAAGGAGAAGGCCACCGGATGCGAGTAGCGCCCGATGGCCTGTCCTTAGGTATCATCCACTCGATGCCGAGCCTATTACCAGCGCCGCCGCAGTGCCAGCATCGGCGCCATCAGCGCGCCAAGTGCGATGAGCGAGGACGGCTCGGGGACGGGCGCGTTCGTCTCGATGTTGTCTATCATCCAGTACCCGCCCTGATCGTGAAGCGTGACATACGCGATGCCCGGGCTGTTGACAGTCAGGTAGGACAGACCAGTCCCGCCGTTGCTCTTCGTATTCCGTGGGCCGGATGCTGATGCCAGCAGCGTTCCGAGCGCGTCATACGCGTCCAGGTGGAACGGAAACTGGCTTGAGTAGCCGACAGTGAAGTAGCTGGCTAGCCCACCGGTGAAAGTGATCTTGGCGGTGTCGCCCGGAGTGGGGACAAACGCGGCCCTGTTCCCCGAGAGGAAGTATTCTCCCGTCTCGAAAACACTGCCGTTATCCGACGTGGCGTTGTACCAGTGGGACCGGATGTCCGCCAGGCAAACCCCTTCACCGGATGCTGAGCTGAACGTCAAGCCGGCGATGCTGCCGCCGATTGTTGCGGCATTCTGTAGAGAACTGGTCTCAAATGTGCACTGCAAGTCTTGCGCGGATACGGCTGAACCCAGTCCCCCGAGCAACATCACAGAGCACACGACCAGCGTGCGTGCTAGAAAAACCCTCATCTTATTCCCCTTCCAGTCGGCGGGTCTACGCCCGCCTGACGCGGTTAAAATCCATAGGTGTTACTCTGTCGAGATCTGTATGTCCTCCTGTGTCCTCGGCCTTATGCTGCGGAACAGCCGGTCGTTGACTTTCATGATAGAGCTGATACCGGTGACGAACACGTAGTCCCCTGACGATGGTTTTGTAAGCGTCCCACAGCGAACCCTTATGCCGTTGAAGATCGAAAAGTCATGGGCATGGTAACCGTCGTCTATGTAGAACCAGTCGCTACCAACAATGGACACCTTGCCGAAAGTTGTCACAAGCAGCCCAATATTGTTCAAGCCGACACCATCCTCAACACCTCGCTGTCCCGCGCCGGTTATCGGATTGTAGTGCATGTCCTGTCCGCCCAGGTCTTTATTGCTCAACATTACCGGGCCGACATCCTCTGTCCCACATAGGGTGATCGTCGCGTCGCGTATGAATCTCTCTCCATCGGAGTTGGTACCGAGTTTGCCCAGGACGTGGACTTTGCTTCCGGCGGAAAAACTTCCGCTTAGCGGCTGCACTCTGACTCCGCCTGACTGGTCGCTCCGTTCAATATAGATGTAATCACCAAACTCATCAGTCCCGGCTGTTACCGGCAAGGAGTAGATACTCAGCAGTCCGTTGTAGTCGCGTATCTTCTTCAGATCGCCGATGGACGCTACGTAGGTCGACTCAGGCCCCGAGTGCCAGACTCCATGCTCAAGGGTTAGTCCGCAGCCGTAGGATACGCCGACTATAGGCTGCTCGATTGTGTCCATCAGCACGGGCGAAGTGCCCCTGCTAACGGCTCCCGTTCCCGAATAGAAGTTCCCGGTCATCGTATACTCAGCCGCATGAAGCACAGAGCAGATCGCAACGAGAATTAGGATACATAGAAGCGCTGAATATCTTCTCATTATGAGCCTCCTTCAGGCCGTTACAGCTTCATAATAAAGGCAAGGGCGTAGAAAGGTGGAAGGCTGCTGGCAATCGTAGTCCCGGGGGTGGCACCGCCGGTCTGACTTCTTGTGCCATCAGTCTGATCCCTGGTCCAGTCAGTAGTGAATGTGTGGTTATGGTTCACGTATGAAGGGCGATAGGCTGGATCGGGGTCGTTTCCGCTATACACACCTGGACCGCTACCTGAACTTGTTGTGCCGGTGTGTTGATGGTTCATACCATGTGTGTGGTTCATCTCATGGGTATGATCGTTGACTACATGCGAATGGCTGGAAGCTCCACCTTGTGACCCTATGCTGTATGAAGACCCACCACCAACAATGAACTTGTCTCGTAGGTCAGGAGTTCCATTCTGTCCGTTGCAGAGGGCCCATCCGGGTGGTGGAGTTGCTCCCGACCACATGACGATCACTCCGGCTGGAATCTTCGCATCCGGCGCAAGTTTGTTCGCTGTCACCGCGCCATCGGCCAGTTTGCCCACCGTGATTGCGCCGTCCACGACGGTCTTGGCTATCTGCGCAAAGGCGGCGCTGGCTATCCTCTGCCTTGGGGCGAGTTCCGGGTCTGTGCCTATTGTCACCCCGAACCATCGGTCTGCGCCGTCGAACACGTTGGCTGTGAACGGCTTCACGCTTCCCAGGAGCACACTGAAGAGACCGCCCGTTACCTGTACGGAAGGATTTGTCTCGAACCACAATTGGTTGCCACTTGTCTCAGCATCGTAGATCGCAAACGTCATTTGACGCGGCCCATCGGTCACCGGGATGCCCGATGACTCCATCAGCTTGCCCTGATATGAGATTACAGTGGGAACCTCGGCAGTAACCGACACAGCCAGCGTCATAACGGCAAGCAACAGCAAAACAAACTTAGAATAGGACATACTCTCTCTCCCTTTTGCAGTGTGATGTACAGCGAAAAATAGCATCATTACCTGAAATCTTCTAGATGCCGGTACTCAAAAGCAGAGACTCCAACTCGCTCAGTCTTGCTCCTATTGGCCTATCGCCATCCAGTAGAATGGTATGTTCTGTGCGTTAGCACGTACTGTAACGGTAGTGCCCCCAGGTGACATGTTGGCCTCACATGGCCAATCTCTGTTGCAGGTGGTTACCTGGACGTTCTCAACGGACGACAAACCGGTAGCGATCACCATGTACCAGTTGCCAGATGATCCGTTGCCAGTCATGTTCCAGCCATAAGCAACTCTCTTTCCGTTATTCAAACAGCCTAACATACCTGTGGTCTTCGACTGCACTACCGCACCATTCGCTATCTGGTTCGTTCCTACAGCACCATTAGCGAGGTTGTCCGTAGTCACGGCTTGCGCAGCCAGCTTATCAGACGTTACCGCTCCGTTTCCAAGCTTGGTGACCGTTATAGCTCCGTCAACCACTGTTCTGGATACCTGCGCGAAGGCCGCGCTGGCGATCTTCTGCCTGGGTGAAAGCTCAGCGGCACTCCCGATTGAGACCCCGAACCACAGTTCCCCGCCATCAAACAGGGTGGATGGGAACGGCGTGACACTTCCGAGAAGCACGCTGAAGAGTCCGCCTTTGACCTGCACGGCGGTGTTCGTTTCGGTCCAAATCTTCGCACCCTCGGATTCCGCATCGTAGATGGCAAACGTCATCTGAGATGTGCCGTCGGCGACGGGGATGCCGGATGACTCCATCAGTTTGCCTTGATACGAAATCGTGAGGGGAACCGAGGCGACGCAGAGAGCAGAAATACAGAGAACGATGGTAACCACAACCACTACAACCGACAAAGTGCGCATAGCACAAATCCTCCGAGAAGTATTGTGTACAGCAACTACGGGTGGTGCGCCGGTATTTCTACCGGATGGTGCGAGTGTAACATGCGGACTTATTAAGTGTAGCGAGGATGCAAACACTTGTCAACAGAAATGACCAGAAAACGACCAGGTATTATTACCTGTTTTTTGGCTGGCAAGCGGGGATGCTGTCATTCGGGTAAGCATCACGCCGATCACGCCATGCGCGCGGATGTCTCCGGGGCGGCTTCTCTGCGGACAATCTCTGCGCCTAGGGATGCCAGCTTGTCCACAATTCGCTCGTAGCCGCGGTCAATGTGCTCCACGCCTGAGATCTCCGAGCGTCCATCCGCAGCCAGCGCCGCGATGATGAGCGCCGCACCCGCCCGCAGGTCCGACGAAGACACTTCCGCGCCGGTCAGCTTCGGCACACCCTTGATAATGGCGGTTCGGCCTTCCTGGATGATGTCCGCGCCCATTCTGCCAAGCTCCGAGACGTACTTGAACCGGCGCTCGTAGACGTTCTCGGTGATGACCGATGTGCCGTCCGCCACCGCCAGAAGAGCCGCGAACGGCTGCTGCATATCGGTCGGGAAGCCGGGGTGAGGCATAGTCTTGATGTCGGTCGCCTTAGGTCTGCTGTCCGCAATCACTCGCGCCCAATCCGGCCCTTCAATGACTTTGACGCCGGTCTCCTGGAGTTTCTTGAACATCGCGCTGCAGTGCTCGGGCGAGCAGTCGGTCAGCAGCACATCGCCCCTTGTGATGCACGCCGCCATGGCCAGCGTTCCGGCTTCCATGCGGTCGGGGATCATGCGGTAACGGGCGCCGCGCATTTCGTCAACGCCCTCTATCTCGATGGTGCTGGTGCCTCCGCCTTTGATCTTCGCGCCCATCGCGATCAGGAACTCGGCCAGGTCGTTGACCTCAGGCTCCATCGCGCAGTTCTCTATCCGGGTCACGCCCTCCGCAAGACATGCGGCGGTCATGATGTGCTGAGTGGCTCCGGCACTCGGGAAGTCCAGGTAGATCGTCGCGCCCTTGAGCTTGTCTGCCTTGGCCTCCACGTAGCCGTGTTCCATGGTGACCTTGGCGCCCAGCATCTGCAGGCCCTTCACATGGAAGTCAACCGGTCGCGCGCCGATGTCGCATCCGCCGGGCATCGGAACCTTAGCATAGCCCAGCCTGCCGATAAGCGGACCGGCGACGCAGAACGAGGCTCGCATTTTCTTGACCAAATCGTAGGGGGCTTCGTGGGACTGAAGATCGGTGGCGTCTATCTCAAAGGTGTTAGGCTCAAGCTCCCGGACTCGCACACCAAGCTCCTGAAGCATTTCCATCATGGTGTGTACATCGGTGATGCGGGGTACGTTTTCGAGGATGGTGGGGCCTTTTGCGAGAAGCGCTCCGGCCATGATGGCCAGTGTACCGTTCTTGCTGCCGCTGACCTTAACTTCTCCTGTCAGTCTGTTGCCGCCAACGATGTAGATACTATCCAACTGCTCACCCTCCTGGCAAACCGCAAAGCTTTTCCCTAGCTTGAATCTGTGTGAAGCGCATAATTCAAGGCCTCCCAGAGCATTATTCACTTTGCTCGTGAATAATGCGGAGACTGTCCGCCGCCTCAGACAGCTTCAAGTACCACTAGCCTGGATTATTCATGAACTGAATGATCCAGGGCCTTCAGAGCATTATTCACGGTTTTCGTGAATAATACGGGCTAAAGTATACTCCGTAACACCCCAGCTTGTCAACCCGCGCCGTGTCCCGCAGCAGTCGGATTCGGCCTCAGATAAGGGCCTTCATACGTAAATCCGCCTGGATACGGCATCTCGGAAGCAAGCAGATGACCATCAAGGTCCATCCGCGAAAACACGCCTGTTCCCGCTGCAAAATGAACCGAGGTCGCCATCCCGATCCCCGTCTCAAGCATGCAGCCGAGCATCAATTCCTTGCCCGCTGCCCTACATATGGATATTATGTCGAGCGCGCCGGAAATTCCTGCTTTCATGAGCTTGATATTTATGCCATCTACCGCGTTTATTTTCACCAGCTCGATCGCGTCCGCCGGTGTGCGGCAGGTCTCGTCGGCAAAGACCGGCACCGACGTATTCGCAGTCACGTATGCCAAACCTTTGAGATCGTCCCTGTCCACTGGCTGCTCCATCATGTCCACGTTCACCCCGGCGTCCAGCAGCCGCTTCACGTACTCCACCGCGAACTCCGGCGTGAACCCTTGATTCGCGTCCAGACGAATCGTGCAGTTCGGCGCGCCCTTGCTCATAGCGAGCACTCTGGCGAAATCAGCCTCCTGGTCTGCGCCGCCGACCTTCACCTTGAGGTGGTGGAACCCCGCCGCCGCCGCATCCCGGGCCAACTCGCCCGCGTGTTCCGGCTCGCAGATCGGTATCGTTACGTCGGTCTCAACCTGGCTGAGTGTACCGCCGAAGAACTTGTACATCGGCACACCGTAGAGCTTGCAGAACCCGTCAACCACAGCCATTTCCAGCGCGGCCTTGGTGGAATACTTTCCGGGCAGGGCTTCGGCAATCGCGGAAAAACAAGGTCGGTAGGCTGACACATCCAGGCCGACGAGGCATGCCTTGTTCGCCTCAATCGCCGCCAGCACGTCGTCCACGTCCTCGCCGGTCACGTACTTCACCGGTGTCGCCGCGCCCAGCCCAACCGAACCATCCGAGAGAATAAGTTCCACCGCCACCGCCGGCGATGTGGTCTTTCTGCCCTTCGATGTCTCAAACGCTTCCTTAAGCGGCATGTCTACCGCGAATGCACGTATCTCACTGATCTTTGCCATCGGAACTCCCGTGTCGTACTTGCGTTGGCACATTATAGCATCACCGCGCCGTGGAGGTACACACCCCGTTCGCGCAGAACTACCCAGTTGTGAGACTCACCCGAAAGGATATCGTGGTCATATGAAAACCTGTTTTGGAAGAAAATACTCGCTTAGCATAGTATGCCTTGCTTTGCTGCTCGCTCTCTCGTTCTGCTCGGTCGCGCTTGGTCAGAACGCAGATACGCTTGCGGGCAAGATTGACGGCTACCTGGCGGATAAGGCGCTGGTCCACGGCATTCAGGGCGTGTTGATCAAGTCGCTCAAGGACGGGCGCGTGCTCTATGACCACAACAGCGACCTCGTTTTTATCCCGGCGTCCAACTTCAAGCTCATCGTCTCCACCGCGTCGCTGGACCTGCTGGGTCCCGACTTCAGGATGCAGACATCGCTCTTCATGGGCGGCTCGATAACAGAGACGGGAACTCTGGTCGGTGATCTCGTGCTGGTCGGCGGCGGTGATCCGGTGTTCAGCCGCAAGCAGCTTGAGGAGATGGTCCCGCGCATCAAGGCCATGGGTATCAAGATGGTTCAGGGCAACATCGTGGGCGATGACACCAGGTTCGACGAGCAGAGACTCGGCGACGGATGGGAGTCGGCGTATGAGCCTTACTACTATTCCGCGCAGATCAGTGGCCTGAACGTTGACGAGAATGTGGTTGGCGTCACCATCCGCCCCGGCGCCATGGAGGGCGCGCCGGTGGTTGTTGAGGTAACCCCCGCAAGCAGGTACATGATCGTGCGCAACACCGCTACCACCGCAAAGGCCGGAAGCACCAAGACCGTCTCGGTTGACCGTGTGCGCGCGCAGAACATCATCCGCGTGACCGGTACCGTGCCGCTGGACTACAAGCCGGCCGGACCGGAAGAAGCGATAACCATGGAGGAGCCGACCGTATATGCCTGCACTTTGTTCAAGGACATTCTGGCTCAAAATGGGATAAAGGTGCGCGGTCGGGCGGTTCGCGGCACGAAGCCGAAGGATGCGCAGGTGATCGCCACGCATGATTCGCCGCCCATGAGCGAGATGATTGCGCTGCTGCACAAGCCTAGCGATAACCTGGTGGCGGAGTGCATGCTGAAGAACCTCGGCGCGCAGAAGGGGAAAGATGGGAGTTCGTCGTCGGGGGCTGATGTAGAGAAGGAATGGCTGCAGAAGATCGGCGGCGACCCCACGGCGGTCAGCATCAACGACGGCTCGGGCCTGTGCCGCGCGGACTACATTTCGCCTGCGAACCTGGTGGCCATTCTCATCTATATGCACAGGCACAAGGACGGTAAATACTACTATGATTCGCTGCCCATCGCCGGTGTTGACGGTACAATCAGGAACCGAATGAAGGGCACCGCGGCGGAGAAGAACGTCCATGCGAAGACCGGCTACATCGGCCGTGTGCGTTCGCTCTCCGGTTACGTCACCACCAAATCCGGCGAGGAACTGGTGTTCTCAATAATGATGAACGCTCACATGTGCCCGTCGTCGGCTGCCGATGCGGTCCAGGACAAGATCGTGGTCGAGCTGGCGAACCTCGGCGGGTAGGGGCGAAAGTTATCAGTGAGCAGTGACTGGTGGGTTCCTTGGTATATACGCCACAGCGGACTCGACCGCTCTCGCTTTCGCGTCGGCATTCGCGCTAGGAGGGGATGATATGCGTAAGGTGCTCGTGGTAGTGGCTGTGTTGACGCTGCAATGCTTAGGTATCACTGCTCAGGCTGATGTGTTCAACCTGGGGCCCGGACTCACGAACCTGGAAACGGTCGCAGTGAGCGACGCTAGAAACGCGGCTGATTCGACTGGCTATGGCTCGGTGAGTTACAGCTATAACATCGGTAAGTATGAGGTGACCGCTGGGCAGTATTGTGATTTTCTGAATGCCAAAGCGAAGACGGACACATACGGGTTGTACAATACGGATATGGTGGGTATTGGTAGTATCGGTTGTATGATTCAGCGGAGCGGCATATCTGGAAGTTATACTTACAGCGTGGCTGCCGACTATGCCAACCGTCCTGTCAACTACGTTAGCTTCTGGGATGCTTGCCGTTTCACGAACTGGCTTTCTAACGGCCAAGGAAACGGTGACACTGAGACAGGTGCCTATACGCTGACAACCAGCGGAATGACAAACAACACGATTACGAGAAATGCCGGATGGAAGTGGGCAGTGGCCAGCGAGGACGAGTGGTATAAGGCTGCATACGACAAGGGCGGAAGTACCAACGCCGGATACTGGCTGTATCCCACGAGAAGCAATACTGCCCCGGGTCGGGACATCGCCGATACTTCTGGCAACAACGCGAACTACCGCGATCTCTACGCCAATTATTACCTCATCGGCAGTCCGTACTTCCGAACAGAAGTTGGCGAGTTCCAGAACTCCATCAGTCCTTACGGCACATTGGACCAAGGTGGTAATGTCCAGGAATGGAACGAGGCTATAATACTTGGCGACTATCGCTCTATTCTAGGTGGCTCATTTGACGATCCAGTCGGCTCTCAGAAGTCATACAAAGAGGCTCTGAGCTATCCTACGGGCGAGTATGTTTCTGTCGGGTTCCGCGTTGTCCAAGCCGTACCTGAGCCGTCCTCGCTTGTCGCCCTGGATGCGCTGGTGGCACCGCTTCTGATGAAGAGGCGGAGTCGAAAGGCCAAAGTATAGAGTCGTGCACCATCGGGCAAGCTCGTGCATCCTGCTCATCCTGTCCATCTTGTTAGGTCCCTCTGAATCATTGACCAATCAGCGTGCGGTATGCTAGACTTCGCCATGACTGCACCCACCACTGAGGCCGCTGCTGAGGGCACCAGCCATCGGCTCGTCATCCGCGAGGCGACCGAGGCTGATGACGGCCAGATATGCGCGCTTATCCGCCGAAACGGTATGCCCGGCAGCATCTCTCTAGCGACCTCCCACGAACCGAGCTTCTTCGCGTCCATTCAGCCGGAAGGGTACGCGCACAAGGTAGTCGTCTCAGCGCGCGACGGTGAGGTCGTGGGCGTCGCGACGATGACGAAACGTCGGGCCTACATCAACGGCGAACCGAAGGACCTCGGTTACCTCAGCAGCATGCGCGCCGATCCGTCCATCAGAGGCGGCTCGTCAGTGGCGCGCGGCAACAAGCTGCTCAGGCAGTGGCACAATGAGGGGTTCGGCCCTCCATTCTACCTTGGCTCGGTCCTGAGTTCCAACAAATCCGCCCGCAAGTTACTCACCAGCGGCCGCGCAGGGCTGTTCTCCAGCACGGATATCGGCACGCTTTATACCGCATCTATCCCGTTACTCAAACGACGACAGGTTCGTCCGCCCGCCGGGGTGCGCATAGCTTGCGGCGGCGAGGTCGGCGCGGAGGCGATAGTCGAGTTCCTGAACCGGGTTGGCAAGACTAAGCAGTTCTTCCCGGTCTACACGGTGGAGGACCTGCTGGCGGAAGACGGCATCCTTCGCGGACTGAGTCTCGATGATTTCTTCGTCGCGCTGTCCGGCGTCCGGGTAGTCGGCATCATGGCCTGCTGGAACCAACTTCCGTTTCGCCGCCTGGTCGTCACCGGTTACTCCGGGGCAATGTACTGGCTGAAGCCTCTCGTGTCTCCGTTGTGTCGCGTCCTCGGCCTTGCGCCGCTGCCCAATCCCGGCGAACCCGTACAAAGCGTGACTGCATCATGCATCGCCGTGGAGGAAAATCACCCTCGCATATTTAATTCTTTACTAAGCGCTGTTCTGCGCGCGGAGTGCGGGACCGGCAAGACGTTCCTCATGGTCGGGCTTATGGAGGGCGATCCGCTGCTGCCCGTGGTCCGACGGTATCTGCATCTGCCCACGCGCAGTTGCGTGTATGCGATGGAGTGGGATAATAACTGCGCGGCGAAAGAACTGGACGGACGGCAGCCCTACCTGGAGTTGGGCAGCTTGTGAATGCTGCTCGAACGACTGTTATGAAGTAGAATGGATGTCACACCATGTCGTTAATAGCTGAGGTTGTTGAAGTCTCGTTGTTGACGGTTGCGCAACGTGATCGCATGTTCCAGATACTCACCGCCTATTTCGACGGCGCGGAGCGTTGGGTCTTTGACAAGGACCTCGACGAGAAGGACTGGGCGGTGGTCCTCACGGAGCCGGAGACCAACCGTGTGCAGGGGTTTTCCACGCTGTGCCTGCTGGAGGATGTGGTGGAAGGCGAGGCAGTGCGCGCGTTCTTCTCAGGCGACACCATCATTGACGAGGCTCATTGGGGATGCATGGCCCTTGAAAAAGTATGGCTGCGGTTCACGTTCTCTCATGCGCTGCAGAACCCCGGCTACCGATACTTCTGGTTCCTCATCGTCAACAGCTACCGTTCGTTCCGCTATTTGCCGGTATACGCGAAGAAGTATTATCCCAATCCGGACACCCTCATGCCGCATTTCGAGCGCACCGTGTTGAACCAGTTGTCCGCCAAACGCTACGGCGACGAGTACGATCCCACCATGGGCGTGATTCGCATGAAGCACAACTGGCGGCTGCGTCCCGGCGTGGCGGACATCGGCGAGAAGGAACTGCGTGACCCTCGGATAGCTTTTTTCCAGGAGTGCAACCCGGAGTGGAAGGAAGGCGCGGAACTAGCGTGTCTGGCGGAGTTCTCTTTGGACAACATCAACCGTGTTGCGTTGCGTATTATTGATGAGCTTATGGCGCCGGTTTAGTCGCGGGGGTTTCTGTCGCCGGCTGTTCTTCTTTCACGAAAAATGATCCGGTGGCTTTCTCAGCCTCGATGTACTCTGCGTCCTTGTTGAGCGACATCGTGACCTTGGGCGCGGAGAAGGTGTGCTTCTCCTTCTCATCACTACCCTTCACGTTGCCGGTCAGCGCCACCAGGTCGTCCTTCTCCGTGTACGTGGCCGAGTCCGCGGTGACAACGCGGGTCTTCTGCACAATCTTCAACGCTCCCGGAACCACCGCGCGCTTTTCCTTATAGTAGAAGTCAATCTTGTCGCAGGTGATCGTCGCTTCGTCCTTCCACTGCGCGGTCAGCGTCTTCGGCTTGGTTGTGTCTGCGGGCGCCTTTGTCTCCGGTTTCGGTTTGGCGACCATTACCACGTTGCCGGTCAATGTGCCCTTCTTTTCCTTGAAGTTCACCGTGCATGTTTCGCCGGTTATCGTGTTGCGCTCGTCGAATATCTTGAGGTTGCCGGTCGCGATGGCAGTCCGCGTACTCTCCACGTAGTCCACCTCATCAGCGGCAAGGGTTGTGTCGCCCTGGATGAACTTCACGTTCCCTTTGAGCAGCAGCACGCGGTTCTCGCCCGACCACTTATAGGATGACATGTCCGCCTCGTACTTAACCTCGGTGTATTTCGGCTGAGCGGCCTTAGCATCAGCGGCCTGCTGTGCGGCCAGTCGTCCCACAAACAGCGCCGCCGCCAGTGTCATCATTATTATCGCTCGGGTTGTCGTCTTCATGGCCGCAGCCTCATCATTCCTTGATCTTAATCAGACCCTTCACCTTTGAGGCGGTTAACTCCTTCTTGTTCAGGTCCGCCGTCAGTTTCTCCGCGTGCATTGTGCCGCCGTCCAGCAGCGCGTCGGCGGACTGGCAGTACAGCCGTGAGGTGTGCGAGTTCCACCAGATATTGTGTACCTTGAACGTGGGGCCGTCCACAAGCGTCAATTCGGTGGTCTTTGGCGCGGACACGTTGCGAGTGAATGTGTTGTACGTGGCCTCGCTAGCTGAGATCGCCGCCACCTTGCGCCCGTTCTGAAGCAGCACACCACTAGTTTTGCCGCGGAACGTTGCCAGTCGTCTGTCCTTGCTCATCTCCACGGTTTCGGAGTTGATCTCCCATATCTTCTTGCCTTCAGATCGCCCTACCAGCGTGGCGCCCTTGAACTCTATGCCCACGCTCTCCGTGCGGTTTTTGCCCAGATTTGTGCCCTGCGCGCCAAGCGGATGGACGTCCTTCATGTAGAAGAACGTCCATACTATTCCGCCAATAACCACCAGCCCGGTTATCCAGGGCCACCATTTCTGCATAAGTGAATGCTACCTTGTGAAGCTCCGGATCTGGCTGTAGGAGTAAGCAGATCGCATCAGAGCGTTGTCGGGATAGCGCTCGTAGACTTTGGTCGCCAGTACCACCCAGTAGTACGTGTGGCCGCTGATAAGCGTCGGCCCCGTGTATGCGATGGAATTCTCTCCTGTGCCCACGGTACTTTCGTCGGGACTGGCTTGTCTCGGCCAGACCGGCAGCGCTCCAACGCCCAGTATCGGGTCCGAGCCGTAGTCGAAACTCGGATCGAGCGGCAGGGTGGGGTAAGTATCGTACAGATAAACGGTATAACTCTCCGCGTCTTGAAGAGGTGTCCACGTGAACGTCGGATCACTGCCCAGAGTTGCGGCCTGCGCTGGGCTTGTCAGCCTCAACTGTCCCAGCGGCGCTACCGTCAGCTCATTGCTCTTGATACTTTCCGCGTTCGGATCAGGTTTGTTATTAGCGTCCAGGAACTGAACATCCACCGTGCTCACCGCGTAACGGTAGTCGGTGTATGCGCTGATCTCCGCGCCGGTGTCGCCGTAGAAATTGGCATACGGATCGCGCACGAAATCAATGCTTGCCAATGCGGCAGTCGGTCCGGTTGCTCTGAATATGCCATAGCCCGCCAGGTTTCTGGAGTCGTTCACGTCAA
>JANYKG010000137.1 GCA_025358205.1 Armatimonadota bacterium | reverse complement strand
TGGGGAACACGTTCACGCCGCGGATGATAAGCATATCGTCCGACCGGCCTACGAACCGCGCGATCCGCCTGTGCTGGATTCCGCACTCGCACTCGCCCTTGATGATGTGCGTCAGGTCCTTGACCCGGTAGCGGATGATCGGCATGGCGGTACGTCGCAGGGTGGTCATAACCAGTTCGCCGACCTCGCCTTCCTCAACCGGTTCGCCGGTCTCGGGGTTGATAAGCTCGACGATGTAGGCGTCTTCCCAGATGTGCATGCCGCACTGGTGCTCGCACTCGAACGCTACGCCTGGACCGTTCATTTCGCTCAGTCCGTAGCTGTTCATCGCCTTGAAACCGTAGAGGTCCTGGAGCTTGAAGCGCATCTCCTCGGTGTACGGCTCTGCGCCCAGGCAGGCGATCTCGATGCCCAGGCTCTTCGGATCGTCGCCTTCCTGCACCATCTTCTCAGCCACGTGCATGGCGTAGCTGGGGGTGGCGTGGATGACCTTGACTTTGAAGTCGCGGATCAGCACGATCTGCCGGGCGGTGTTACCCGCAGCCGCCGGGATGACCCACATGCCCACTCGCTCGGCGCCGTAGTGCAGGCCCAGTCCGCCGGTGAACAGCCCGTAGCCGCTCATGTTCTGGAAGACGTGATGCGGTCGGCATCCGGCGATGTAGAGGCTGCGCGCCATCAGCTCGGCCCAGCAGTCCACGTCCTCGCGGGTGTGGAAGATGGCGGTCGGTTTGCCGGTGGTGCCGCTGGATGTGTGCATGCGGAGGACGTCGTCGCGTGAGCAGGACAGCATCCCCTCGGGGTAGCTGAGCCTCAGGTCGTCCTTGGTGGTAAACGGCAGTTTTGTGATGTCCGCAGCGGACCTGATATCACCCGGCTGAAGCCCGATCTCCTTGAACTTGGCCGCGTACCAGGGTGACTTGGCTGCCTGTGCGATGGTGTTCTTCAGCGCCTCGCCCTGATGCGCCGTGATCTGGTCGCGGGACATCTCCATAAAGCACCCGCCGATTCTGTCGTACAACTCGCTCATGTTCATACTCCTGTGAGATATGGTCGTAGGGTCAGATGGTCACTCGGAAGCGCAGACTCGTTCATCTTACTCGTACTCCTAAGTTGGTCTGTCCCGAGATGCCGAGTACGAGTAGGATACACGAGTACGATTCACGAACCAGTTCCCTCATCAATCACGTTTCTCTTCTATCTTGTTCATCAGCCATGCCATGTTCTTGCCGAGGTTGGTCATCGTCCTCAGGCCTTCCTCGTCGGACTCCACCGCGCCGGCCTCGCGCCCGATGCCGATATTCCAGTACGTCGAGCCGGGAACGATCATCTCCTGGATGAAGAAGAAATGGTTGATCGTATCGAAAGCGTGAATCGCTCCCGCCCGTCGAACCGCTACCACCGCCGCGCCAACCTTTCGCTGAAACATCCTGCCGTTCGCCATTGAGACGAACCCGGCCCGGTCTATCAGCGCCTTCAGTTCCGAGGTCACATCGGCGAAATAGGTCGGCGATGCGAGGATGATTCCATCAGCCTCATCCATTTTCGCTATGGCCGCGTTAATATCATCCCCGATGACGCACTGACGATCTTTGCTGTCGAAGCACTTGTAGCAGGCCATGCACCCGTGGGTCTTCTTGCCCGCGAGCTGGATCATCTCGGTCTCGATCCCCTCGGCCTCAAGCTCTTTGAACGCGGTCTTGATCAGGATGGCGGTATTCCCATCCTTCCGCGCACTTCCGTTGATTGCCAGGACTTTCATGGTACTTGCTCCCTAGAGACCCAGCTGTTTGGCAATGAGTGCCACAGCTAGGTTCTTAATCACCTCGAACGACGCCGATCCGATCGGTTTTAGCGCCGACTTCACACCGCTCCATACGCCCTCGTCCCTAACTGAATCCAGAAACTCGTGGCCATACCATGTGATGCCCTCTACCTCCAAGTAGTACATGTCATCCCCAAATGCAGGGGCTTCCTTAGCATCGATCAACCCGCCGGCAGCCATTATGTGGAGATGATAGCCGATCTGGGATTCCGAATAACCTTCAATCGTGATATCCGAAGAAGCGATGGTGTCGTATACATGCTCTTCTTCGATATGCAGCAGGAGTTTTCTGACCAGTTCCATGTCACGCTTCATATTCTATCACCAAATCCTTCCCCATCGGCGTCTATCCGCGTTCATCGGCGGCATAAATCCGGTCACTCCGCATTCCGAAATCCGCACTCCGCAATTGGCACTATTTCCACTTATTCTCAAATTTCTGGAGGCTGTCGTAGCCGCGCCACATCATCAGGTGGTCCACTATCGTCATCGCGAGCATGGACTCCGCGACCGGGATAATGCGCGAGAGCAGGGTCGGGTCGCGTCGGGTGATCGCGCCTAGCGTCGTCTCCTGCATCTTCTCCATATCAATGGTGGGCTGTGCAACCGAAACAGTCGGGGTCGGCTTAACCGCCAGCCGCATCACCAGATCGTCGCCGTTCGAGATGCCGCCCAGGAACCCGCCGGAGTTGTTGGTGCGGAACTTCACCTTGCCGTTCTCATCCAGGTACGGGAAGTCATTGCACTCGGAGCCCTTCATGTTGGCAACCCCGAACCCCGCGCCGAACTCCAGACCCTTGATCGCGCCGATGCTCATCAGCGCATGGGCGATGCACGCGTTCAGCTTGTCGAAAACCGGCTCACCTAGGCCCGCCGGGACCCCCCGCGCGATGAGTTCGATGGTTCCGCCGGCAGTCTCGCCCTCGTCCTTGATCTCCATCACGCGGTCAATCATCTTCTTCGCGGCAACTTGGTCCGGGCAGATGATGTGGTTCTTCCGCGCCTCGGTCTCGATCAGGTCGAACGCCGGGATGTTCGTCGCCTCGATGCCCATGCATGACTTGGTGTATCCGATGACCTTGATACCCTCGGTAGCGAGAATCTTCTTGGCAAGCGCGCCTGCCGCGACTCTCATGCAGGTCTCGCGTCCGCTTGCTCGGCCCGCGCCGCACCAGTCCGCGTGCGTGCCGTATTTGACCATGTAGGTGTACTCGGCGTGACCGGGGCGTATCTGGTCCTTCACGTCGCGGTACTGCTGGACGTGGATATCATGTCGGTCAACGTTGTAGATAATCATGCCGACCGGCGCACCGGTGGTGACGCCCTCGAGCAGGCCGGAGACGACCTTCACCTGGTCGGTCTCCATCCTGGGCGAATCCAGCGGTGTCTGGCCGGGCCGACGGCGGTCGAGATCAAACTGAATGTCGGCATCGCACAGACTCATGCCCGCCGGTACGCCGTCAACGATAACGAGCAGCGCGTCGCCGTAAGACTCACCGCACGCGGTTACTCTGAATAATCTTCCAAATGTATTACCTAACATATGAATCCCCCTGTCTTTCCAGCTCGTACTCGTGAATCTTACTCGTACTCGTACTCGAACAGCTCGTGATGAGTGATGAGTGATACGTGACCTAGTCCCGGAAGTCTCGGGCTTCACTGGACAGCTCACTCATCACTTATCACTCATCTCTGCCCCCACGCTCTCCATCAACTCCACGAAAGTCGGGAAGGTGATGCTCACCGCCTCAGCGGAGTCTATCTCCGTCACCCCATCGCACGCCAAACCCGCGACCGCCAGCGCCATCACCACGCGGTGGTCGTCATGCCCGCAGACCTTCGCACCGTGAAGTCTTGCGCCCTCGATCTCCAGACCGTCGGGTAGTTCTTTCACCCTGCCGCCCATCTTGGTCAGTTCTTCCGCCACCACCTTGATGCGGTCGGTCTCCTTCAGCCGGGCCTGAGCAACATTCACAAGGCGCGTGGTTCCCTCGGCAAAGCAGGCCGTCACCGCCAATGCCGGGAGCGCATCCGGGGTATCGGCCAGGTCAAACTCGCCGCCTTTCAGTGCGCCGCCCTTGATCCGAATGCCCGCAGGAAGCTGCTCCACCTCCGCACCCATTTCAGCCAGCATGTGTACCACGGCCTTGTCGCCCTGGGTGTCGTTCATGTCCAGCCCGAGGAGCACGAGTTCCGACCCGGTGACCGCCGCCGCGCACAGGAAGAAGGTCGCGGACGAGAAGTCGCCCGGTATGCTCTTCTCGAACGACTGGTAACTCTGTCTGCCGGAGATGAGGAACCGCTCAAAGCCTTCGCGTTTGTATCGTATGCCCTGCCCGTCGAGCCAGGCCAGCGTCATCTCTATGTACGGCTTCTCGCACGCATCGGTCACGGTGATTTCGGTATCGGACTCCGCGAGCGGGCAGTTTAGCAGCAGGCTGGTAAGGTATTGCGAGGTCTTGCTGCCGTCTATCAGCGTGTGGCCGCCGTGCATGGGACCTTGGATGACGAGTGGAGGACATCCGTTGTCGCGAGTTGAAAACCCGTTGGCGCCGAGCATGTTGAGTGCGTCCAGCAGTGCCTGAGCAGGCCGTCTGCGAATCTGATGGTCGCCGGTCAGGACGGTGTGCCCGTCCGCGAGGGCCGCCGTGCCCATCGCGATGTACAGCGAAGTGCCGGAGTTGCCGACGTTCAGCACGTCATCCGGGACAGTCGGCCTTCCGCCGGAAACAGTCCACTCATCGCCGATAGTAATGTCAGCGCCGAATCCGCGGTATATATCAATTGCCGAGAGCGCATCAGATGAGACGAGCGGGTTGAGAATGCGCGATGTCCCGCACGCAAGCGAGCCTATCGCCACCGCGCGAATGGTGTGCGACTTTGAAGCCGGGATGCGTACCTGCCCCTCCAGATGCGATTTTTCCACGCTCAAGATCATGTCTCTGTCCCAATCGGAACTAATCTGCTGGTTCCGCTATTATACAGTTTAGCCAAAACGGTGTGGAGTGTCAAACTTCCAGCCACAACAAACCACAGAGGCACAGAGGACACAGAGAGATTCTTGATGAGGAATCCAGGAAGGGGAACAGGAGAATCCGTGCTTCGTCACCCCCGCGCCCCCACACTCCCATACTCCCCACTTCCCATTCCGTCTGGTTTTTGTTCACGGTCGCGGTTATAATGGTATCAGTCAGCCAAGAACTTGGAGACGAGAGAGAAGTGAGCGGACGAGAGATCAGGATTCTTGAGGCGATCACACCTTCCACCGTTGGCGGGGCGGAGGTCTTCGTCGTTGGCATCAGCCGGGTGCTCGCGGACATGGGAGTGCAGGTGGATGTCTTTTGCCCTAGTCGGCGGGCGTTTCTGGACTATGCCATCGAGCGCGGAGTTCGGCCTACCACATGGCGAACCTTCGGCAAAGTGGACCCTGCGACCGTCGCCAGGCTGGTTGCACTTATCAAGGCAACGCGCGCAGATGTTATTCATACCCACCTGTCCACCGCCAGTCTGCTTGGCGCACTGGCCGCGAAGATAGCGGGAGTGCCTTCGGTGGCCCACGTACACGGGCTGAATGTCGCCTCCGCGTACAAGTACTCCACGGCCATGATCGCGGTCTCGGACGCCGTAAAGGATCATCTCTGCAGTCAGGGCATCCCGCCGGACAGGATAAAGGTGATTCACAACGGGGTGGATTTGGGCGCGTTCGACGGCATTGATCCATCCGCGGCGAAACGGGAGATAGGGTGCAATTCCGCCGCGCCGGTCGTCGGGGTGTTCGGCAGGCTCTCTGCAGAGAAGGGCCAGGCGCTGGCTGTCCAGGCTATGGCGCTGATAGCGAGAAAGCATCCCACAGCCATGCTGCTGGTAGTGGGTAAAGGTAAGGACCGCGCCGCTCTGGAGAGAACGGCAAGCGAGCTGAACATCGCGGATAGAGTCCGTTTCGCGGGATTCTCCGACGACGTTCCAAGGTTTATGTCCGCGTGTGACATCGTGATCTCTCCGTCTCTGAAGGAGGGGCTGGGGCTGGTAGCGATAGAAGCTATGGCGTTGGCAAAACCGGTGGTAGCAAGCGCGGTTGGTGGACTGAACGAGACTGTGGTTCACGGCGAAACCGGATTCCTGATTCCCCCCAACGACCCTGACGCCCTGGCCCGATCGGTGAATCGCTTTATTGAAGACAAGCCTCTGGCCGAGCGGATGGGCGCACTCGGACGGAAGCGCGCGGAGGAGCAGTTTGACACCCGCAAGCAGGTATCGCTGTTGCTGGACGCCATTCGCGAAACCGTGGGGAACGGCCGGAGTCACGCGTGAAAGACTGCCAAGTATCCGAAAAGCCGTCCGCCGCCCTCATGTACCACCGCATCGGCAGCCCTCTGGTGCGCTCCATCGTCCGAGGCCAGTACGTAACGTCGGGCCTGCTGCGCTCGCAGATGGGTAAGCTGCGTTCACAGCGCTATCGGTGCATGCCGTTGTCCGAGGTCATCTCATACGGGTTTAAGGCCAACTGCATCGCTGTGACCTTCGATGACGGATACGCGGCGGTATGGCGACATGCGTACCCTATCCTGGCCGAGATGGGCATTTCCGCAACCGTATATGTGGTAGCAGGCTCGGTCGGCGGAACGAACGAGTGGGATGAGCGGCTGGGCGACCGCACGGAGCCTGTTCTGTCAGCCAACGAGATCAGGGAATTGGCGGCGGCGGGCTGGGAGATCGGCTCGCATACCATGACCCATGCGCACCTCCCCACCCTATCCGACTCGGAATTGAAGGCTGAGCTTGAGGATTCAAGGAAGGCGCTGGAAGACATCATCGGCGGGCCGGTGACGGGGTTCTCTTATCCCTACGGCGAGTGCGATGAGCGCGTGAAGGAAGCCGTGGCGCAGACCGGCTACTCCTACGCGGCAGGAACCAACTGGGGCGCGCTTACCCCATCGGTTGACCGCTTTCTCATTCCCAGAACCAACGTCCGCTGGAACAACCTGCCGCCCCTGTTGATGCGCAAGATCTGTCGCCTCCGTTGACGGCAGTCCGCGCAAACGGTATAGTAATGCCATGCTGACGCGTTACTCTCGGTTCGTGAACTCGCTTACCGCCCTGGCGCTTGCCGTTACGGTGCTGGCCACCGCGTACGATGCGCCGTGCAGGAAGTGCGGCACCAGGTCCAAGACCGTCACCGGTCGATCCACCAGACTGCCCGGCGTGGCATCCAGCCGCTGGAAGATCGGAACGGTTCTGCGCATCGGGGGGATCGGGCGGCGAGTGGTTGACGACAAGTGCAGAGGCGCTCTCGATATCCGCTTCACCGGGCCGGGCGCACACGAGCGCGCGATGAAGTTCGGCAAGCGAAAGGTGAAGGTAAGCGTGGTAAGCGTGCCGGGCAAGTCTCCCCATCACCGCAAGTGATCCCCCCTACTTTGAGGCATACGGCGCACACAGTGGATCGCCTATCACCACGTCGCGCCAGAAGATGAACCGTGAGGCCATGTAGAAGCTCTCGGCGAGGTTGTAGTCGCTCAGATACCTGTCGAACAACACCACCGGGTCGCATATCGCCCCCAGTGTAGGCTCCGCTACGTAGCCTTTCACACCTGTTACGCCGCTCGCTATCAGGTCGCCTATCAGCGACTGCCCGGGATCGTTTGCTTTGTTCAGCGTCCGCGCGCTTGTGGATACCGCGGTTTCGGCAATCGCGCCCGGCAGGAACCTCAGCGAGCGATACTTCTTCTTGTCGAAGGCCGGATCGTTGCTGCCCCACGAGAAGTAGCCCATGAGGTGATCGCGGTTTCCCACAAACCCTTCGCCGGCATCCAGCGTGGAACTGAATCCTTTCTTCACGATCATGTCATGCGCGCGTGACATGTCCGTATTCATGCTCGAATAAATAGCTGTGTTGCGCTTCGGCGTGGTGTCTATCAGGAATACGCCCTTCTGCCGCCTGGCCGAGAGCGAGTGGTCCACAAGCGCTTTGGCGTCCTGTACCGTATAGCCGTCAAGTCGCGTGGACAGGTAGATGCCATACTTCTTGTGAGAGAAATGCTCCGCTTTTCCGTAGTACGGGTTGTTTCCGTGGAGTTTGCCGTTGTCCAACGGAGGATTATGATCCATCACCATGAGCAGGCTATCCACCGACCACCCGCTGGCAAGTCGGAGCGGAACGCCCTTGGTGAGCACAAGGTAGCCCACCGTCTTGCTCAGGCACATCTTGGCGAGGTAGCTCTTCACCGGCTTTGCGATATCATTTTCATAGACATTGTTGCCGATCATCTCGTCCAGTGTACACTTGATATGGATGATATTCTTCGCGGGAATTTTTCGCTTGAGGGCATAGTAAGCGCCGATTGTGCGCGAGGCAGGACTCTTATCGTTGATTATGACCGCCACATTGGCCGCGGTCGCGCACCATGCCGCAGTGGTAAGCAGCGCCAATACCGCCGACAGGACAAGATTCCTAAGGCTGTTGCGCATGTGATCCTCAGCTAAAGTTGAGGCGAGGCCAGTTCGTGAATCGCACACCGATCTTGACCGGCCGCCTGCAGCGACTTCGCCCAATCCAGTATGTGCGGGTCATGCGTCATGAGTATTACCTGGTTACTACGAGCCGCCTGCTTCAACAGTTCCAGCGCGTTATCCAGACGCACTCGGTCAAATGCCGGGAACGGATCGTCCAGCACTACCGGCAGCCGTTTGCCCGCCGAAAGCAGTTCACCACACCCAAGTCTGAGCGCAAGATAGAGCTGATCGAGCGTACCCTGGCTTAACAGAGCGGACCGTACTGCGGTCTTCTCACGACAGTCCGCGCTCACATCCCAGCCGGGGTTGACGGTGACTGCGCTGTACCGTCCAGAGGTGAGTTGCTTCAGATAGTTGGTCGCGCGCTCGGACAACTCAGGTAGATACTCGCGGGAGACGGCGTCCGTCACTGTTGCCACAGCGGATATCGCCTCTTCATACGCCTTGTACGTGAACTCCAGTTCCGCCCTGCGCCGGTGCAGAAACTCCAGCTCGCCTTCGAGCGCCGCCATGTCTTTCGCGTGGCTTCTCTCCGAACTCAGTGAACCGAGTACCTGGCTGAGCCTGTTCTCCGCACTCGGCACCGAGTTTTGCAGTGCGGCGACTTCCGATCTCCATGATTCCGATTCCTCGGTGGTTGGGGAGTAGTCTCTGAAATCATCGTCCAGTTCTCTGCGGATGCCCGAAAGCTCCCTCGCCAGCTCTGCCTCCTGGGCCTCCATATCTTCGCGCTTCCTGCCGGCCAGCAGTCCTTTTAGCGAGGCCTCAAACTCACGCGCCCGCCCGGCCAGCGTCTGATAGTTCTTAATCTTTGCCACAGCCCTGCCGGCGTCCGGACACTTCACGTAACTAAGGATGCTCTGCTCCTCTTTGTCCAACTCGACCAAATCTTCGTAAAAGGAATCAGCAAGGTCCGCCATCTTCCGCCCACCCGAGTTGCGCGCGCCGAAACGCCAGAATCGCCACACGAGCGCAACCAGCACGACGACCGCGATGGCGCCCAGCAGTATCGGATTGACCCATCCCTTACCCCCCGCAACCGCGATGATAATTAACATCACCAGCGCCACAGCATTGGCGAACCACTTACCTTTGCCAATCGCGGCATGTTCCACTTTGTCCGGGAAACCCACATCGGCCAACTGCGACTGAAGCTCTTCGCGCCTCCATGCTATCTTGGCCAGATGCTCCTGAATCTCTTCATCCTTGCCCACAAGGTCGGTGTGTTCTTCAAGTTCCTTCTGCACCAGCGCCAGGTCTTCTTCCGTCTGGCGAATCTCGCGCAGTGTGGAGAAAGAAGCCTCATGCTGTGCGTTGAGTTGATCGTTCTTCTGCTTCAGTTCCGCCCATCGCTTGTACTTTTCCAGAAGACCTTCCACCACCGTCAGCCGCGCGCTGTCTTGATCTACACGTGCCTGCAGCGTAGACTCCTCTTCTTCCAGATTCCGCAACTGATCTCTGGACGCGCGGGCATCGGCAACTTCGCTTGCTAGTTTGGTCAGGCGGTCCGATATGCGGTCGTATTCTCTCGGCTTTGTCGGCCGCGCCCTGCCCTTTATAGCATCCCGCTTGCCCTCAAGGTCTTTCCTGGCCTGGTCTGCTGAGAGGTGCGCCGTTCCCGTCAGTACGCGCTGAATCTCCGCACCCACCGACTCCAGCTCCGCGCCTGCCGGAGCGCTCAGGTTCGTCTGCCGCACTGACACCGTGTTCTCGAAGACCGATCTTGAGGAGAGGCCCAGGTGAGCGGTAATACGTTCCGCAATTTCATCCTTCGAGGTAGTGATATCGGACAGGTCATCGCCGTTCGTGACGCCGAACCTGCTCGTTCCGGCTGTCAGTTGCCTCACAACCCTGTATGCCTGGCCGTCTGAAGTGTATGCAAGCCCCACGCTCGGCGATCCGCCCGCCCAGCTTTCGTAAGACCCACCTCGTTCACGTCCGAACAACGCGCAGCACAGCGACTCATAGACGGTGGACTTGCCCGACTCGTTCGGTCCCCAGACCAGGTTCAGCCCAGGGATGAAATCAAACCGTTGGGAGGCGAAACGTCTGAAGTTGGAAAGCGTGAGTTCGGTGATCTCCATTGCTATCCTTCTGTGAATGCGGTGATGCCCAGGTCCAGTGCCCGACGCAGCAGCCGTTTCTTCTCGGGATCGTCGGTTTCATCTATCTGACTGAGCATATACTTGCAGAAGCGGCCTCGAATCGTGCGGTCGTCCACCGGTATCTCGGTCTGTGCTGAAAGTCCGGTCAGGTCCATGTTCATGTAGAGGCACGATTCTTTGAATCTATCTGCGATATCGTCCAGCGCTCCGACGATTTCCGCGTTCGGGCTTCCGATCAATCGCACGTCCATAAGTGCGTTCGGTTCGCACAGCAGGCGAACGGCGTCAAACACGCTTGTCTGAGACTCAAAGGATGTGCAGTCAATCTCTGCGCTCTTCATCACGCGGCGGTTGACCTTCACCTGCTCTATCGAGACCACACCGTCGTCCCCAACCTCGCCCAAGACCACAAACCGATCCCCGGTTTCAGGCGAGTCGAAGCTGATTCCCTCAGGCGTTCCGGCGTAACATGCCGTCACGGAACCGGCTAGCTGGTTATACCTATGGTAGTGTCCCAATGCGACATATGATGCGCCCGTCGCCTCCAGTTCCGCCGCCGAGAACGGGTGGTATTTCTCCATCTGACCTTCGTAGAGTTCGTATGACGCATGCGCCATCAGCAGGCAGGGGGCGCCGTCCGGCAGGGTGAATCCGTCAAACGCTCTACGCTCCGACCTGCCCTTGTGAAACGCCGCGCCGCACACGCGTATACCCAGGTCCGCCAACTCCTCGGTCTGCCATTCCGTGTCCAGAAATACGTGTACGCCACACGCTGCAATGCTCTTCCAGCATGTGGCGCCGGCGTTCGGATCGTGGTTGCCGGGGATTGCATACACCCGCTTGCCGGACTCCACAAGCCGACGAAGCTCCTTTGTCACTACCTCCAGATCGGTGGGGTCGGGATCGGCATTGTCAAAGAGGTCACCCGCGATGAGAACAATGTCCGCGTTCTTCTCTATCGCGAGTTCCGCGATTCTGGTGACGGCTATACGCTGATCGCGTCGCCTCTCCTCTGCAAGCTGCGGAGGCAGAAACCCAAATGGTCTGCTGAGGTGAAGATCAGCGGTGTGCAGGAATCGTGCAATGGCCAATCTTGCACCTCCTTCCCAGGGTGATGATTCCAGATAAGTTCCGCCTCATTTCGTGGACGGAATCTTGAGCATTATATGACCGGCATGATTCCGTGTCAAACGATCCTGTAACAAACACCGGTTTATTGGGCTTTTGGGACGTATGGCACGAAGTATGCAATTCTGCCAACGACTACTGTAAGTATGCCGCTTAACCGGGTTTCAGCGCCGTTGGAGCCGGGAAGGTAACAAAGGTTTCAATCATGAACGCATATCGCCGAGCGATTATCGCAGTTCTCGCTATCATGTGTATATCTATTCTGCCGTCCGCAGCTCACGCGGCCAAGCAGAGGGTCCCACCGGGTTCCTACCTGGAGGATCCGGTTAGCAACATTAGTGAGCTATGCACTCAGATTCAGAACAACCCAAAGGTATCCGCGAGGTTTGCAAAACACTTCGGTCTTTCTAGCCAGCAGATAACCGCTTATCTTAATGAGAACGTGAAGATGATTCGGCTTTCCAAGGCAGGTCGGTACACGGAATATTTCATAGATGTTCGTGGGCGGATGGCGTCACACGTAAAGCTGGTGCCGGCTGGTACTCCCGTGCTGGTGTTGGCAGACGGAACGCCGATCATGGATATGAGATGCGGCAACCCGATGTTCAAGAGTCTGCCGAAGCCGATTGTCAAAGCTCAGCCGGTGGTCAAGACTAAGGTCGCGCAGGTCGTTGAAGAAACACCTCCGCCTCCGGTAGTGGTGGTTCCGCCGGTATTGGTGCAGTCATCCCCGCCACTTGCGCCGATGGAGAAGGTATTGTCCAGCCCACCGCAGGAGTTCGTGTTCTCACCAGTGACCGGGCTGCTGGCTCTTGTGCCTCTACTGGGCGGCGGCGCTGTGACCGGTCATTCACCCACACCCCATAATGTTATTCCGGAGCTTCCGGCGGGTATACTAGGAATACTCGGGAGCGTTCTTGTCATAACGCCTGTGCTGCTCCGCCGACGGCGCTGACACCGGCGTCAAGACTAACTTTACATCTGAACCTGTAAAAACTTACAGTTTATTTGGGATTTTGCGACTTTTGGCACGGATTATGCAGTATAATGTATGATATATGGAAGAGATGTCGCGCGTTCGGCGCTCGCCACACGTTCTCATCGCGCATGATGGGCTTGCCGGGTGTTCTTGATAATGTCTCCAGGATGGGACTAGTGCAGGTTAGAGATGCCGAATGCGACAAGATTAGGGAGGCGGTACGAATGAATAATTCTCGTAGGTTATTGTTGATTGCATGCATGGTTGTCTGCATGTTTGCGTTGCTGCCAACAGTTCAGGCAGCTCAAGGAGTTCCACCGGGTTCATACCTGGAGGCTCCCGTGAACACCATAGAAGAGCTTTGCACGCAGATTCAGGAAAACCCCATTGTTGCGGCCAGGTTCTCGAAGCACTTCGGTATTCCCGCTAGTGAGGTCGTGTCTTATCTGACGGATTATGGTCGGATGAAACATTTGACGGTTGCGGCCAGATACACCGAATACTACGTTGACGTCCGCGGACGAATGGTATCGCACGTGAAGTTTCTGCCTGTGGGCACACCCGTGGTGGTCATGAGTGATGGAACGCCTGTTATGGACATGAGGTGCGGCAACCCGATGTATAAGAGTCTGCCGAGACCGGTCGCCAAGGCAAAACCGGTTGTCACTCAGGTCGCTCAGTCTGTTCAAGAGACGCCTCCGCCTCCACCGGTTGTTCCGCCAATAGTCGAGGCCCCGCCGCCTCCGCCTGCGCCGGTAGAGCCGGTGACCCAGGTGCTGGGCGCTGCGCCTCAGGAGATCTCGTTCTCGCCTGCAGCTATGGGAGCCGGAGTTCTGGCTCTGCTGCCTCTGCTGGGCGCGGGCGCTGTGACCGGTAGCGGTAACATCAATGTAGTGCCGGAGCCGTCCGGGATGATCGCTCTGTTGACCGGCGCCGTTGCTCTGGTTGGTATGATTCGCCGCCGCCGATAGTGTGCGGCATCTGATATGACAATATAATAAGCTTCACCCTCATCACGGCTTCTCCCCAAGTCCGTGGAATGGGCGAAT
>JANYKG010000097.1 GCA_025358205.1 Armatimonadota bacterium | reverse complement strand
AGATGGGAAAGCAGCGGTATGAGAGAACCAAGCCGCATGTAAACGTTGGCACAATCGGCCACGTAGACCATGGAAAGACATCGCTGACATCGGCGATCACGCAGACTCTGGCGAAGGCGGGACTTGCAGAGGCGAAGAAGTTCGAAGAGATCGACGCTGCGCCTGAAGAGCGTGCAAGAGGCATAACCATCGCCACATTCCATGCGGAGTATTCCACAGAGAACAGGCACTATGCGCACGTGGACTGCCCGGGACATGCGGACTACATCAAGAACATGATTACAGGCGCCGCGCAGATGGACGGCGCGATACTGGTAGTATCAGCAGCGGACGGCCCCATGCCGCAGACGAGAGAGCACATCCTGCTCGCCCGTCAGGTAGGAGTGCCGTATATCATCGTCTTCATGAACAAAGCGGACATGGTAGACGACCCTGAGCTGCTGGAACTGGTAGAGCTTGAAGTTCGCGAGCTTCTCTCCAAGTACGAGTTCCCCGGCGACGATCTTCCGGTCATCATCGGATCAGCCACGAAGGCTCTTGAGAGCATCGAGGCTGGGACGACGGGACGAGACGATCCGTGGTGCGGCAAGATCTGGGAGCTTATGGATGCGTTGGACAGCTACATCCCGACGCCTGAGAGAGACGTAGACAAGCCGTTCCTGCTGCCGGTAGAAGACGTATTCACGATCACAGGACGCGGCACGGTAGCTACTGGAAGAGTAGAGCGCGGCCAGGTGAAGACGGGCGAAGAAGTAGAGATCGTCGGGATCAGAGAAGCGACGCGCAAGACGGTATGCACGGGCGTAGAGATGTTCCGCAAGATCCTTGATTCGGGCCAGGCCGGCGACAACGTTGGTTTGCTGCTCCGAGGCGTAGAGCGCAAGGACATCGAGCGCGGAATGGTCATCGCGAAGCCGGGAAGCATCAAGCCGCACACGAAGTTCAAGGCTGAAGTGTACGTTTTGTCAAAGGAAGAGGGCGGACGGCACACACCGTTCTTCAACGGATACAGGCCGCAGTTCTACTTCCGGACGACCGACGTGACAGGAAACGTGACGTTGCCGGAAGGCACCGAGATGGTAATGCCTGGTGACAGCGTATCCATCGGCGGTGAGTTGATCCAGCCGATCGCGATGGAAGTGGGACTTCGGTTCGCCATCCGAGAGGGCGGCCGCACAGTTGGCGCGGGCGTGGTAGTAGAGATTATCGAGTAGACAGAATAATCAAGCGAGGGCCGGCCATGTTTTCGACCGGCCCTTTTGCATCCTAGTCCGCATCATTCACGAAATTCGTGAATAATGCTTAGAAAGCCCTGGTTTGTTCGCAAAGCGAAAAATCCAGGCTAAGAAGAGCGAATCGAAGGTCGGTGAGGAATAATGGCGAACGAAACCAGAATTATTATTACGCTGGCGTGCCAGGAGTGCAAGGGCAGGAACTACGCGACAAGTAAGAACAAGAGAAACGATCCGGACAGGATTGAACTCAACAAATACTGCCGCACATGCCGCAAACACACTGCGCACCGCGAGGCGAAGTAGCTGCGGAGCGCGGGATTGCGGACTAAAAGCCGTGATTCCTTTACAATTCGACAACAAGTGTGGTAATATTGCAGTTAGACGTAGGGCCATAGCTCAGCTGGTAGAGCGCCGGTCTCCAAAACCGGATGTCGTCGGTTCGATCCCGGCTGGCCCTGCCAAACATACTTTGTAGATCGTATTTCAATAAGCTCCCTGCGGCTGATGATAGCCCGCATTATTCATGAAAAACATGAATAATGCTCAGAAGGCCGAGGATTATGCGGAACATGCATAATCCGCGCGACAGTGTGCAGCGGAGCATTTTTGTGATTCGCACTTGCAGTCTTGCACCCAGCCCTGGGTATGAGAGAAGTGCGGACACCTGAGGTGTGAGGATATGGCAAACGTAACCGTTACCAAAGAAGGCCTTTTCCAGCGTATGGGCAGATTTGTGCGCGAATGCTGGGTTGAGTTGAAGAAGACATCGTGGCCGAGTCCTGACGAACTGAAGAAGTCCACCATGCTGGTACTGGCCGCGATGGCTGTAGTAACCATATGGATAGGCGGGTTAGACGCCATCTTCGGTCTGATTACCAGGCACCTTCTCCACTGGTAAGGTCTTCGCCCGGGCGGAACGATTCCTGTGACGGATAGGGAACATCCGCCAAATTGAGAGGTTTACATGGAAAAGAGCTGGTACGCGGTTCACACATACGCCGGACATGAGAACAAGGTGAAGACCACCATTGAGCGCCGTGCGGAATCTATGAACCTGAAGGATAAGATCCTCCGTATACTGATCCCCACGGAGCAGGAGTTGCGCACACGCAACGGCAAGCGGCGCGAGATACAGCGCAAGGTCTTCCCAGGGTACGTACTCATAGAGATGATATTGGATGAGACGACGTGGTACCTGATAAAGAGCACCACCGGCGTCACCGGCTTCGTATCCTCGGGCAACAAACCCGTGCCGCTTCAGGAAAAAGAAATTCTGAACATTTTGGCAGCCGTGGAAGGTCCGCGGCAGAAGCCGAAAGTGCTGTGGGAGGTCAACCAGGTCATACGCGTTACGCTTGGCCCGTTCGCTGACTTCACCGGTACGATACAGGAAGTGAATGCGCCGAAGGAGAAAGTCAAAGTTCTGATCTCCATCTTTGGGCGCGACACTCCCGTAGAGCTGGACTTTGGCCAGATAGAGAAGGTGTAACCAGGCCTTCTACCAAGTAAGTCATATGCATTGAATATGCAGAAGTAGATCTTCGGAGGTTTCCAATGGCAAAGAAAGTAATGGGAGTGGTTAAGCTGCAGATATCCGCAGGCAAAGCCACGCCGGCACCACCCGTAGGCCCCGCTCTGGGACAATACGGGATCAACATGATGGAGTTCATCAAGTCCTACAACGAGAAGACTGCTGCTCAGGCGGGGACGATCGTTCCCGTAGAGATCACGATTTTCGAGGACAGGTCATTCACCTACGTCTTGAAGACGCCCCCCGCTGCCGAACTGCTGCGAAAAGCGGCAGGCATCACCAAGGGTTCCGGCGTGCCAAACAGAGAGAAGGTGGCCAACATCTCTCAGGACAAGATCAAAGAGATAGCGGAAGTGAAAATGGCCGACTTGAACGCCAACGACATTGAGGGCGCGATGAAGATTATTGAGGGCACGGCTCGCTCGATGGGCATAACCGTCAGCAAGTAACCGCGCCGTGGGAGGCTCCTCTGCCTGTATGGCAGAAGGGCCGCGATAATACCACCAGGAGGCAGAAACGATATGGCAGACAGAGGCAAGAGATATACGGAAGCGGCGGGTAAGATTGGCGAGAGCATGGCCACGGAGGTTGTGGACGCTCTGACAAGAGTGAAGGAATCCGCATCCGCAAAGTTTGACGAGACAGTGGACGTAGCGATAAGACTGGGCGTTGACCCCCGTCACGGCGATCAGATGGTGCGCGGCACCACCAGCCTGCCCCACGGTACCGGCAAGGTACGACGTGTGGCTGTGTTTGCGAAGGGCGAGAAGGCTCAGCAGGCCACTGACGCCGGCGCAGACGTTGTGGGCGCGGAAGACCTGGTTGCGCAGATTCAGGGCGGATGGCGCGAGTTTGACATCCTGGTCGCCACACCGGACATGATGCCCATAGTCGGCAAGCTGGGCCGCACACTTGGCCCACGAATGCCGAACCCGAAGGCCGGAACAGTGACTATGGAAGTAGACAAAGTGATCCGGGACATCAAGAGCGCTGCAAGGGTGGAGTACAGGGTAGATAAAGCCGGTATCATCCACATGGCGATCGGTAAGGTATCTTTTACCGTGGAACAGCTCACAGAGAACCTGGCGGCCCTTATAGGGGCGCTTCTGAAGGCACGGCCGACCGCTGCGAAGGGACGTTACCTGAAGAATATCTACGTATCATCCACCATGGGACCCAGCGTGGAGATGGACGCGGCGAAGGTCCAGGCAATAGCCGAGAAGGTCTAACTCCCCTACCCTTCAACTAAGTATCAAAGAGAGCGGCATTCCTAAATCAGGGATGCCGCTCTTTTATGTGTGCCAGGGATATATAATAAGAAAGGCGGTCCGCCTCGGCGGACCGC
>JANYKG010000110.1 GCA_025358205.1 Armatimonadota bacterium | reverse complement strand
CCGGGGAGTTGGGAGCGCGGACGTCCTCGTCCGCTTTTTCCGGAAAAAAGCGGACGAGGACGTCCGCGCTCCCAACTCCCCGGGAACAAAACGCGCCGCAGACTCGTAAACTAACAGGACAACATCGGGCAACCCACCCGTGCCCGCGTTTTCTTGACACCGGCGCGCGGCGGGAGTATACTCAAACCCGAATTTGGGCTGAGAGTTTTCCGGCCCGCAGGTGTAGTATCGCGGGCTTTTGTTGTGCCTGACGCATTGTCGCTATTATACATCATTACTGTGGAGGTGTGACCGCATGGCAACTGCCGTGAAGACGGAGGGATTGACTAAGACCTACCGTCTCTTGATGCAAAAGGAACCGGTAAGCGCGGTTTCCGACTTGAACATTGAGGTCACCGAAGGCGAGATCTTCGGATTCCTGGGGCCAAACGGCGCGGGAAAAACGACAACCATTAAAATGCTGCTCGGACTGGCCTACCCTACATCCGGCGAGGCGTGGGTGCTTGGCAAACCCGCTGGCGAGATCGAAACCAAGCGCGAGATCAGCTACCTGCCCGAAACACCGTACTTCTATGACTACATGAATGCCGCCGAACTGGTGGACTTCTATGCGCGACTGTTTGGCATTGGCAAGACTGAACGCGAAGGGAAGATCGAAACCCTTCTGAAGCTCGTGGGACTGTACCAAGACCGCTTCAAACCACTGAGCCAGTTCTCAAAGGGCATGCTGCAGCGCGCCGGTATCGCACAAGCGCTGGTAAATGATCCCAAGTTGCTGTTCTTCGATGAGCCGACATCCGGGCTGGACCCCATTGCACATTCCGAGATCAGAGACCTGATTCTGAGGCTGCGCGACGAAGGCCGCACGGTATTTCTCAGCTCACACCAACTTTCAGACGTTGAGCTGGTGTGCGACCGGGTGGCAATCCTCAACCGAGGGAAGCTGCTAAAAACCGGCAAGCTGGACGAACTGCTGACGGAAAGCTCCGTGGAGATCACTACGGAAAAACTGGACGCCGACACTATATCGAAGCTGAAGGCTGTCTCGAACAAAATACTGGAGGAGAAGGCGGTGGTGATCGTCTCCTTGGAGGACGGATTGAAGTCGGACCAGGCGATAGACATCATCCGCGCGGCGAAGGGGCGTATCCTCTCCGTGATGCCTCTGAGAAGAACCCTAGAAGACCTCTTCGTTGAAACGATCAAGGAGGGATCAAAGTGAACATCTGGGTACTGGCAAAGACAACACTCGGCGAGGCGCTGAGGAAGAAAATCCTGAACATATTCCTGCTGGTGGCGGTGGCGATGATTATCTTCTCGGTATCATTCGCCTACTTCACATATCGCGAAGAACTGACGATCATAAAGAGCATGGGGCTGGGCGTGATAGCGTTGGCCGGCATGTTCATCGCCATCATCCAGGGCATCAATCTGGTGCCGGCGGAGATAGAACGGCGGACCATCTTCACGATCCTCTCTAAGCCGGTGCGAAGATATGAGTTCTTGATGGGCAAGTATTTCGGCTCGCTACTCACCATCCTGGTAAACCTTGCGCTGATGAGCCTGGTATTCCTCGCCATGGTCACATGGAAGAACCACTGGCATGTTGACTTCAACCTGCTGAAGGGGATAGTGATGATATTCTTCCAGTTGGTGATACTGGGCGCGGTGGCGCTGGTCTTCTCGGTTTTCACCACGCCGGTCATCAACTTCTTCCTGACCACTTCGGTGTATATCGTCGGCAGCATGTCTGACGTAACGCTCGCACTTGCGCAGAGTGACAAGCAGAGTGCCATCGCGAAGGGATTCTATTGGATGCTGCACAACCTAGTGCCGCAGTTCGCCAACTTCTTCGTCCAGAACCCGCTTATTCATCCCGAGGTGGCAATCCAGAATGAGACGATCTACTACGCGCAGAACATCATCTACGCCGTGGTCTACGCCTCTGTGCTCATGATCATCGCCATCCTCGCTTTTGAAAAGCGGGATATGTGAGGTGCAGCAGTGAAACGCGGCACAAGACTGATTCTCATTCTGATAGCGCTGGCCCTACTGCCGGTGATTGTGAAGCTGCAATCGTCCATTGATCCTGGACGAAAGCAATTCCAACCCGGTCGTGGAGTCGCATCCATGGTCACGGAGGTAAACAACAACCCCGTGGTCATGCCCAGCCAATTTATTGCAGGCACGCTCATCGGCTTCCGTGAGGTTGTGGCGGGGCTGCTGTGGATTAGGACGAATGACTTCTTCCACACAGGTAACTACGAGGCGGTCATTCCCATGACAAGGATGATCACGTGGCTCGATCCGCACCAGATAGATGTGTATCGCACAGGAGCCTGGCACCTGGCATACAACCTGGTTGATTCTTCGGAACGCGCCGACTACAGGTTCCTGTTCCCAGGGATTAAGTTCCTTGAAGAAGGCATTCAGAACAACCCGAATGTCTCGGATCTGGAGTTCGACCTGGGGTTCCTGATATATGCGCTAAAGAAGCAGGACTTCGTGAAGGCGCAGTATTGGATAACCAAAGCCTGCCAGGAAAGCGATGCGACCAATCCCATGAAACGCCAGATCGCCCACATGCTGGAAAAACAAGGCAAGATTGACGAGGCGGCAGCAGAATGGCGTAAGATGCTCGCACAGGCAATATCCGACCTCAAGAAGGACCCTAATAATTTCCACGCGCTGGAACACCGCAACGTCTGCAAACGAAACCTAGACCTGATGCTCGTCCGCCAGACAATGCGCAAAGACCTTGCGAACCACCGGCTTGATGTGAAGTTTGAAGCGAGCTTCAAGCGGCTTGGACCCAGGCAGTTCCAGATCACAGGACAATTACTCCTTCCGATCGGCAGTCGCGTAGACGTAATGCTTGAGGATGCCGACTACAAGGAACCAGACATGAAGTCGTTCACGTGGGATGTGGACCCGAACCAGACCGTACTCGCCGACACCGGCATGCACGGGATATTTGTGGATGGCGGGAAATTCTCGAGGAAGTTCGATGTCACCAAAGACAGCAAGCAGTATCCGTTCAAAGCGGAAAGATACAAGCTGACTCTGTTCTTTAACCCGCGCATAGCTACTGACTACACTCAAGACTTCACTGGGTGGAACGGCGAAGGGATAACGGATAAGAAGTACCTGGACACTTCCACTCCCGGCCTGCGCATTATCAAGAAGGTCATCTACCTGAAGCGCGAGGACATCATTTAGAAGCAGCGCCTCATACCGCATGTGGAAATCCCATTAACACGGGCCGGTCTCATGATCGGCCCTTTCTTTTGCCGGACCGCGTTCCCGGTCTGGTATTATCTGGCCTGAAATGCTATAATACACTGTTCGTTTGAGCTAGTTTGATCGTGCTAGACGGGGAGCTAGCGGTGCCCTGCACCCGCAATCCGCTATAGCGGGGTCGAATTCCCGTTCGAGGTCTGGTCTGCCCAAGGTTTGGCCACTGCAAGTGGTGTTGATAGCCGGGCCCTGCGCAACGGCCGTCCTGCGAACCCCGTCAGGTCCGGAAGGAAGCAGCGGTAAGCAGGTACACCCGTGTGCCGCATGGTCTCCTGGCAGGAGCTGGCTGCGTGTGGTATCACTTGAGCGGCCTTATCGAAAACGGGTGCACGATCAAATCAGCTCATACGCGCAAATATTGGCGCCGGGTTGGGACATGGCCTACGTTTCGCTATACAGAAAGTATCGTTCCCAGACGTTTGACGACGTTATGGGGCAAGACCACGTGACTAAGACCTTGCAGAACGCCATCAAAATGGGCAAGGTCGCGCACGCATACCTGTTTTGTGGAACCAGAGGCACCGGCAAAACCACAACCGCCAGACTGCTGGCAAAAGCGCTGAACTGCGTAGACGGCCCCACCCCTACCCCATGCAATGTCTGCCCCGCCTGCATATCGATCACCGAAGGCAGCGCAATTGACATCATGGAACTGGACGCGGCATCCCACAGAGGAATCGGTGACATCAAGGACATCAATCAGAACGTAAAGTTCCCGCCGATGGAGATGCGCTACAAGGTCTACATCATAGATGAGGCTCATCAGCTATCCGGCGACGCGAAAGACGCGTTTCTGAAGACGTTGGAAGAACCCCCGGCTCACGCGGTGTTCATCCTGGCCACCACGGAATCGCAAAGCATCCCGGCAACCATACGCTCCAGATGCCAGCAGTTTGATTTCAGACGCGGCTCGCTGCAAGACCTCCGTAAGCGGCTGCACTTTGTTTGCGACGGTGAAGGTGTATCCGCGGAAGAAGCAGCGCTGGACATGGTTGCGGTCAGCGCGGAAGGTTCCTGGCGCGATTCGCTCAGCCTGCTGGAACAAGTGCTCTCTTATACCGACGGCGGCATTACCGTAAACGACGTGAATGTGGTTCTCGGCACAGTGACGCAGGACTTTCTCTTCAGATTGGTGGAAACGCTCATCAAAGGGGACGAACGGCAAGCATTTGACGTAGCAGCCGAGGCGGTTGAATCCGGCAAAGACATTCAACAACTCCTCAAGTCCGTGGCGCAGCACATCCGCAACCTGCTTGTGGCGAAGGTGTCTAGTGACTTGCGCGAGATGACAACTAGCGAAGAACTGGCCAAGAAGTTCCGTAGTCAGTCGGCGGAACTGGATACCGGGGCCATGCTCCGCGCGATGGAAGTTTTCACTGAGGCTGAGAAGGAAATCCGATTCAGCGATCAGCATAGACTTATCTTTGAGATGGCGCTTCTGAAGGCCACGAACGCACTGCGTGGAATACAGGCTCCCGCACCGGTTCAACGGCAAGCGCCTGCTACGCCTGCGCCCGCACGTCCGCGACAGAGTGAGCCTGCGCCACCGACCACCGCCCAGCCCCCGAAGGAACCGGATAAGCCGACCGAGGTGAGCGAGCCGCCCGTGACTGTCGCCGAGTCAGGCAAGCAGGATTTACCGGATTTTGATAAAATAGCAGACCAGTGGAATCAGGTTCTACAACATGTGAGGAACATTGACGTGCTCGCGCATGGTCTTCTGGCAAGCGCTGTCCCCACTGCAATTCGGAATAATTCACTGGTGCTGCAGTTCAAAGGCAAGGGACAAGCTGTCCTGATAGATGGCGATAAGTCGCCAAAGAATATCAAGAGACGGGCGCTGATCACAGCCCTTGAAAAGACCTTTGGAGTGGCAAACATAGGAATTGTGTGCGAGGTGGCGTCTGCAGCGCCCGCGCCTGCCCCGAAAAAAGTGGAGAGAACACCTGAACCGACAGCGCAAGAGAACGACTCCGAGCCTGATCCGATGGACGCGGTTTTAGACGTGTTCCGCGACGCAAAGATTGTAGAGTAATGAGGAAACACAGGAGATAAGATGCCTAATCCTTTTGGTAATATGGGAAACCTTGGCGGCATGATGAAGCAGGCCAAGAAGATGTATGAAGATGTGCAGCGTGTGCAGGATGCACTGGCGGCGGAGAGATACGAAGCCACGTCCGGCGGCGGCATGGTGATGGCAATCGTCAGCGGCAACGGCGAGCTGGTAGAGGTGAAGATTGATCGGCTAGTCGTGGACCCGGACGACGTGGAGATGCTGCAGGACTTGGTGACGACGGCGGTTCGCGAGGCGCTTGAAAAAGCCAAGGTAATCGCGGCCGAACGGATGCAGGAAGTGACCGGCGGTCTTGGCATCCCCGGAATGTTCTGACGGAAACGCCAACGCGGCAGATGAGAACCAGGTACACGAAGTAAATGCATTATCCGAAGCCCTTGGCGAAACTTGTTGGCGAGCTTGAGAAGCTGCCGGGTATTGGGCCTAAGTCCGCACAGAGAATGGCATTCCACATTCTGCGCGAGTCCGATGAAGACGCCCGTCTGCTGACAGAAGCGATCCTGGAAGTGAAAGAGAAGATCACTCAGTGCGTCGTGTGCTTCAACTTTGCGGACAAGGAAACCTGCGACATCTGCAGCGCGGAAAAAAGAGACCAGAGCACGATTTGCGTGGTATCCGAGCCGAGAGATGTCATCGCAATGGAGAAGACGAACGAGTACCGTGGAGTCTACCACGTGCTTCAGGGCGTGATCTCACCTATGGACGGAATCGGGCCTGAGATGCTGCGCGTTAGAGAGCTTCAACAGCGTGTGATTAGCGGCGAAGTGAAGGAAATAATACTGGCTACAAACCCCACTATCGAGGGCGATACGACAGCCATGTACATTGCGGGTATACTCAGGCCGTTGGGCATGAAGGTGACTCGCATCGCGCACGGCATGCCGGTTGGCGGCGACCTGGACTACGCGGACCAGGCCACGCTGATACGCGCGCTCGAATGGCGTAGAGAGATATAACGGATTCCCTTGTTCGTGCAACCTACCCTCGCATAGCCTGTGGTGGCGGAGTACGAGTAAGAGATATGAGTAAGAGTAAGAGAAACGAAAGGAGTTCCATTAGATGGCAAGACTAACCGAAATTCGGTGGCACGGCCGCGGCGGACAGGGCGCTAAGACGGCTGCGTTGCTGTTTGGTAAAGCCGTGCTCGCACAGGGAAAGCATATGCAGGCATTTCCTGAGTACGGACCTGAGAGGATGGGCGCACCCGTCCAGTCATACAACCGCATCAGCGAGGAGCCTATCACTCTGCACTGCGGCGTGACTTCCCCTGAGGTTGTGGTAATTCTGGACCCGACGCTCATCGGCCCCGTGGACGTTATGTCCGGGTTGCCTGACAGCGGCACGATCATCATCAACACAAACGAACCGGCTGCCAAGTTCCGCGCACTGCTGAAGCTGGGCGGCCAGAAGCTGTACACCATTGACGCTTCCAAAATCTCAGTAGAGACCATTGGCCGCGACATACCGAATACCCCCATGATGGGCGCACTTGCGAAAGCAACCGGCCTTCTGGATTTTGAGAAGATGATCGTCGAGACCAAGACCGATCTCGAAAAGAAATTCAAGTCGAAGCCCGAAGTCATCGAAGGCAATCTGAAGGCGATCCGAAGAGCGTACGACGAGCTTCAGGACTAGGCCGCATTATTCACGAAAACCGTGAATAATGCTCTGAAGGCCCTTCATGATGCATTTCATGCATCATGAAGGCTAGCAAAGGAGTTTACATTGGCTATCACCAAAGATCGAATCGCACTGACCGGGAATGAAGCCATCGCATTGGCGATGAAGCAGATCAACCCGGACGTATGCGCGGCATACCCAATCACACCGGCCACCGAGATCATGCAGATCTTCGCGAGCTACGTTGCAGACGGCGCGGTGGATACTGAACTCGTGGCTGTCGAGAGCGAGCATAGTGCCATGAGCGCGACCATCGGCGCATGCGCGGCAGGCGCCCGTTCCATGACGGCAACATCCTCCCAGGGCCTCGCGCTGATGTGGGAAATGCTCTACATCGCGGCAGGACTCAGACTCCCCATCGTTATGCCCATGGTCAACCGGGCGCTGAGCGCTCCCATCAACATCCACTGCGACCACAGCGACTCCATGGGAGCCAGGGACAGCGGATGGATACAGATCAACTCAGAGAACTCACAGGAAGCGTATGACAACCTGATTCAGGCCATGCGCATCTCCGAGCATCCCGACGTACTCCTGCCGTCCATGGTCACCTTCGACGGCTTTATCATCAGCCACTGCATGGAGCCGGTAGAGACCTACTCCAATGAAGCCATCCAGGAGTTCATCGGCGCGTACAAGGCGCCTTATGCACTGCTGGACATAGACAACCCCATTACGGTCGGCGCGATTGACTTCCATGACTTCTACTTCGAGCACCGCCGCGCACTGGCCGAGCCGATGCTGAACACCGTAATCCCGGTAGTCGAAGAGATCGGTCGTGAGTTCGGCAAGAAGTTTGGCCGAACCTATGAACTCTTCGAGACCTACAAGCTGGACGATGCAGAGGTCGCCATTGTGGTTCTGGGTTCCACTGCAGGAACCGCAAAGGTCGTGATTGACGAGCTGCGAGCCAAGGGCGTAAAGGCCGGTATGCTGAAGATCAGACTGTACCGCCCGTTCCCGTACGCACAGGTCGCAGAGGTTCTCAAGAACGTAAAAGCCGTTGCGGTACTGGACAGATCAGACGGTCTGGCCGGATTCGGCGGACCTGTTTTCGGCGAGATCCGGTCTGCGCTGTACGATCTGCCGAAGCGGCCGATCACCACAAACTACGTCTACGGGCTTGGCGGCAGAGACGTCACTCTTGCCCACATAGCATCTGTGTACAACGACCTGCTGGCGATAGTGAGCGAAGGGGCGCCGCAGAACCTCGTGAACTATCTGGGCGTTAGAGAATAGCAGGAACTAAGGAGAATCACAATGGCTAATCTGAAAGAGTTGAGCAAGAAAGGTAACGTCGTCGCACCCGGACATCGGGCGTGTGCCGGCTGCACCTTCCCCATAATATTGAAGCAGGTACTCGCTGCGTCGGACACCCCGCTGGTATGCGGATCGGCGACCGGCTGCATGGAAGTGACTACCACCATCTTCCCGTTCACCGCTTGGAAAACACCGTTCATCCACAGCGCGTTCGAGAATGCCGCTGCCACCATAAGCGGTGTGGAAGCTGCGTACAAGTCACTCAAGCGCCAGGGCAAGTACGACAAAGAAGTGAAGTTCATAGCGTTCGGCGGCGACGGCGGCACCTATGACATCGGTCTGCAGTCGCTCTCCGGCGCCATGGAGCGCGGCCACAACATGCTGTACGTCTGCTACAACAATGAGGCGTACATGAACACCGGCATCCAGCGTTCCAGCGCAACGCCGCTTGGCGCGGATACCACCACATCTCCTGCCGGCAAGGTAAAGCCCGGCAAGGGTCAGTCGCGCAAGGACTTGACGGAGATCATGGTCGCGCACAACATCCCTTACGTGGCGCAGGGTTCACCCAGTCATTGGAATGACATGGTGACCAAGGTGCAGAAGGCGTTGGCGGTAGACGGACCGGCTTTCATAAACGTGCTGATGCCTTGCAGACTCGGTTGGGCGTTCCAGCCGCAGTACGGCATGCAGATCGCGCGTGAGGCTGTCTCAAGCTGCTACTGGCCGCTGTACGAGGTCGTGGATGGTGAGTACAAGATCACCGTTATGCCGAAGGAAAAGACTCCGATTGCCGAGTTCCTGAAGAAGGAAACCAAGTTCAGGCATCTGTTTAAACCTGAGAACGCAGAGATCATCGAGCGGATTCAGGCAGAGATTGACGCGCGCTGGAACAAGCTTCTCAAGCGAGCCGAATTGGGCTGCTAAGAGGATACGGCTGACAACATGAGACAGACCGTAGACAGGCTAAGGGTCAGTCTACGGTCTGTGGTCTTCAGGCTACGAGAACAAAGAGGGTGATTCGAAATGACTGATACACAGAAATCAACATGGCAGACTAAGGTCGGCCTGGCGGAAATGCTCAAGGGCGGCGTCATCATGGACGTCACCAACGCTGAGCAGGCGAAGATCGCGGAAGAAGCCGGTGCGGTGGCGGTCATGGCGCTGGAGCGAGTGCCGTCCGATATCCGACGTGACGGCGGCGTGGCTCGCATGTCCGATCCGCAGATGATTAGAGACATCATGGCGACGGTCACCATCCCCGTCATGGCAAAAGCGCGAATCGGCCACTTCGCTGAGGCGCAGATACTGGAAGCGCTGGGTGTAGACTTCGTGGACGAGAGCGAAGTGTTGACCCCCGCGGACGATCTGTACCACATTGACAAGCATGCGTTCAAGGTGCCGTTCGTTTGCGGATGCAGAGACCTGGGCGAGGCTCTTCGCAGAATCGGCGAGGGCGCGGCGATGATCCGGACTAAGGGCGAGGCAGGCTCCGGTAACATCGTGGAGGCAGTCCGCCACATGCGAACGGTAATGTCCGAGATACGCAAACTCCAGGGGATGGGTAAGGAAGAGATGATGACGGAAGCCAAGAACCTGGGCGCGCCGTACGATCTGGTCTGCTGGGTCGCAGAGCACGGCAAGCTGCCGGTGCCGAACTTCTCCGCAGGCGGCATTGCTACCCCGGCAGACGCATCACTCATGCGGCAACTGGGCGCTGAGGCTGTGTTCGTGGGATCAGGCATCTTCAAGTCCACCGACCCCGCAAAGCGCGCCAAGGCGATTGTTGACGCCACCACATACTACGACAAGCCTGAGATGCTCGCGGAGATATCTGTCGGCCTCGGTGACGCCATGCCCGGCCTCGACATCCGCAAGATGGATGAGAGCGAAATGATGGCCAATCGTGGGTGGTAGTTCGACAGAATGACAAATCCGAAATCCGAAATCCGAAATCCGAAACCCATGGTAGTCGGCGTTCTGGCCGTTCAGGGCGCGGTGGAAAAGCATATCAAGGCGCTGGAGCGGTGCGGGGTTCACGCGATCCCCGTCCGCTTCTGTGCAGAACTGGATGATGTACAGGGGTTAATCATCCCCGGCGGCGAGAGCACCACCGTCGGCAAGCTCATGGACAGATACGGCTTAGACAAAAAGATAGTGGAGCGCGTCGGCGAAGGAATGTGCGTCTACGGCACCTGCACCGGTATGATCCTGCTTGCTAAGAACATCGTGGACAGCGATCAGCACAGGCTGGGACTGATGGACACCACCATCCTGCGCAACGCGTTTGGCCGTCAGGTGGACAGCTTCGAAGCGGACCTGAGCATAGACGAAATCGCCGGTCCTCCCGTACACGCCATCTTCATCCGCGCGCCATACGCCACCGAGTGCGGCGAGGGAGTTCTGACACTGGCCGAAGTTGACGGTCACCCAGTGCTGATGCGGCAGGACAACCTTCTGGCAAGCGCGTTTCATCCCGAACTTACCGATGATACACGCGTACACGAGTATTTCATCTCGATGGTCAGGTGTCAAGTCTCACCACGTTGTGAACAGAGTGTTCCGCAGGTGAGCAGGCTCTTTGATAAATAGTTCAGGGCATTTCTTGTGCCATTCGCAGACAGCCTGATAGGGCGTCTTACGACCGATGGCACGATTTGGTCTCCT